>DAIMGB010000032.1:0-1191 GCA_036724195.1 Thermoleophilaceae bacterium | reverse complement strand
CCACTCGGCGCTCGACGGGGGAGGCGGCCATCGCGCGCAGCGCCCACTCGAGCAGCGGCCGGCCGCCGAGCTGCGCCAGCTGCTTGACGCCGCCGAAGCGAGAGCCGGCACCCGCGGCGAGCACGATGCCGCCGATCAAGCAACGGCCCCCGGCAAGTCATTGCGCTCCAAGAACTCGGCTCCTCTCCTCCGAACGCCATGCTACCCCTGCACCGCCAGCAGGTATCCTGGCTGCGGTCCATGGACGCCCAGACACGCGACTTCGAGTACGAGGGCCATCGGCTCGTATTCGACGACTACGGCGCCGGCGAGCGCGTGGTGGTGCTGCTGCCGGGCCTGCTGTTCTCGCGCCGCATGCACCGCCCGCTGGCCGAGACGCTGGCCGACCGCGGCCACCGCGTGCTCTCGCTCGACCTGCTCGGCCACGGCGACTCCGACCGCCCGCCCGAGATGTTCAACTACGGGATGCAGCTGTTCGCGCGTCAGGCGGTGGCCCTGCTCGACCACCTGGAGATCGAGCGCGCCGTGGTGGGCGGCACCTCACTGGGGGCGAACGTGGCGCTGGAGGTGGCGGCCCTGGCGCCCGAGCGCGCGCAGGGCCTCCTGATCGAGATGCCGGTGCTCGACAACGCGCTGCTGGGCTGCGCGATCGCATTCACGCCGATGTTGATCGGCCTGACCTTCGGCGCACCCGTCGTGCGCCTCGTCGGCCGCGCCGCCGGCGCGGTGCCGCGAGGCTCGGCCCACCTCGTGGACATGCTGCTCGACTGGGCCAGCCAGGACCCGAAGCCGTCGGCCTCGGTGCTTCAGGGGCTGTTCTTCGGGCGCGTGGCCCCGCCCAGCGAGGAGCGGCGCCGGATGGACCAGCACACGCTGGTGATCGGCCACTACCGCGACCCGGTGCACCCGTTCTCCGACTCGGACATGCTCGTGCGGGAGCTGACCAACGCGCGGCTGGTGGAGGCCAGCTCCATTCTCGAGCTGCGGCTGACCCCCGAGCGGCTCACCAACGAGATCGTGCGCTTCGTGGATCGCTGCTTCTCACCGCCTCCGGCGGAGGCCGCTCGTGCGCGCACGCGCAGCGCTGGTCGGCGTGGCGACAGAGCCCATCACTAGATTTCGCCGCCGTGGCAAGCCGCAAGGAGCAGAAGGAGGCGCTTCGGCGCGAGCGCCTGGAGCGTGAGCGCGAGG
>DAIMGB010000031.1:0-9915 GCA_036724195.1 Thermoleophilaceae bacterium | reverse complement strand
GCCCCACTGGGCGCCGACGATGACGACCGCTGGCATGACGCTTCGAGTGTAGGACTAGCCCAGGCCGCCGGCTATCCGCAGGTCCGGGCCCATGATCGGGAGGGGCTCGTCGCAGATCTCCGACAGGCGCGACACCGTGCGCGGCCCGATCTGCTCGCGCAGCTGTTCGAGGTCCATCAGGTTCGAGGTCACGATGATCGAGCGCCCGTCCTGCCAGCGCTCGTTGACGATCGAGTAGAGCTGCTCGAGCACCCATTCGGTGGGCCGTTCGGCGCCCAGGTCGTCGAGGTGCAGCAGGTCGACGGAGCAGAGGCGGCGGAACAGCCTCATGTACGAGTCGTCCGAGTCGCGGTCGTAGGTGCCCTTGATCTCGGCGAGCAGGCGAGGGGTGGAGTAGATGGCCACCGAGTGCCCCGCATCCATCGCGGCCTTCGAGACGAGCATGGCCAGCGAGGTCTTGCCGGTGCCCACGTCGCCGGCGAACCAGAGGCCGTCGCCGGCCTCGACGCGCTCGCCGATCCGGTTCACGAACGAGCGCACGTGGCGCAGCAGGCTGGGGTCGAGGTCGCAGATGGGCTTGCGCTCGAACGAGACCCCGCGGAAGCGCTTCGGGATGCCGCTGCCCATGCGGCCGCTGACCGCGCTGTTCACGCGCCGCTCGCGGCATTCGCAGGGCCGCGCGCTGTTCGAGTCCTCCTCGAGCAGCCAGCCGCTGCCGTCGCACTTCCCCAGCGGGCAAGAGGCGTCGTCGCGGGCGGCCGGGTCCTCGCGGTGGGGGACCGGGCGCAACACCTAACCGCGCCCGTTGTCCGACAGAGGGACGGTGGGCTCGCCGGCGCGCTCCCGGTACATGTTCGTGAAGCGCGGGTACTTCGGCAGGAACGTGAGCGACACCTCGCCGATCGGGCCGTTGCGGTGCTTGGCCATGATCACGTCGGCCTCGCCAAGCCGCTCGGATTCCTTGTTGTAGTACTCGTCGCGGTAGACGAACATCACGACGTCTGCATCCTGTTCTATCTGGCCCGATTCCCTCAGGTCCGACAGCATCGGGATGGGCGGGTGGCGGGACTCGACCGCGCGTGAGAGCTGCGACACCGCGATCACGGGGATCTCGAGCTCGCGGGCGAGGATCTTCAGCCCGCGGCTGATCTGGCCGATCTGCTCGACGCGGCTGTCGGCGCGGCCGTCCGGGCGCATCAGCTGCAGGTAGTCCACGATCAGCAGGCCGAGGTTGTGCTTGGCGTGCAGGCGGCGGGCCTTGGCGCGCACCTCCAGGATGCCGATGTCGCTGGAGTCGTCGATGAAGATCGGCGAGCTGGCCAGCTTCTCGACAGCCTTGAGGACCTTCGGCCAGCGGTCGGCCTTGACGCGGCCCTTGCGCAGCTCGTCGCTGGAGATCTTGGCCTGTGACGCGATGAAGCGGTGGGCCAGCTCAGTCTCGGACATCTCGAGCGAAAAGAGAGCGACGGCGCGGTTGTGGTCGATCGCCGCGTTCTCGGCGATGTTGGTGGCGAGCGTGCTCTTGCCCATCGAGGGCCGCGCAGCCAGCACGATCAGGTTGCCGGGCTGGAATCCGCCGGTGAGCTCGTCGAGGTCGGTGAAGCTGGTGGGCGTACCGGTGAGCCCAACGTCGCCGCCGCGTGACAGCTCCTCGAGCTTGTCGATCTCCTCGTGGAGCACCGACTCGATCGAGCGCATCTCGCCCCGGCCGTCGTCGTGCCCGATCTGGAACAGCGTGGACTCCGCGCGGTCGATCAGCTCCTGCGGGTCGCCGCGGTGGCCCATCACCTCGGCCTGGATCTCGCGCGTCGCGAAGAGCAGCTTCCGCAGCAGCGAGTACTCCTTGACGATGCGCGCGTAATGGAGCACGTTGCCCACAGCCGGAACGACCGTGGGCAGCGAGTGCACGTAGGCCTCGCCACCGGCCTCTTCGAGCTGTCCCGCGCGGCGCAGGTCGTCGCAGACGGTCAGTGCGTCCACCGCCTCGGGCTCGGCCTTCTCCTTCAGTCGCACCATCGAGCCGAAGATCAGCTGGTGGCGCGGCCTGTAGAAGTCGTCGGCGCGCAGGCCCGCCTCGAGCAGCACCCCGTCGAGCGCCTGCTCGGTGAGCAGGATGGCGCCTATGACCGAGGTCTCGGCCTCGGAGTTCTGCGGCGGGACGCTGGCGGCTTGCTGGGCCTCAGGCGGTACGGAGACTGCCATGGCCGGCCGGCGTCACCCCTGCGGGGTGACGATGGTCTTGACCTCGGCGGTCACGCCGTCGGCGACTTCGACGGTGACCATGTGCGTGCCCGTGGTCCGGATCGGCTCATCGAGCTGAACGCGTCGCTTGTCGAGCTTCAGCCCGCGCGCCTGGCGCACGGCATCGGCGATCTCCTGGGAGGTGACGGAACCGAACAGCCGGCCGTCGTCGCCGGCCTGGTGGGAGATCGTGAGCACGGTCTTGCGCAGCAGGCCCGCGGTCTCCTCGGCGCGGTCCGCGGCCTCGGTCGCTGCGCGGTCGGCCGCCTCCTCGCGGCGACGCGCCTCGGCGATCGAGGCGCCGGTGGCGGGCTGGGCGAGCTTGCGCGGGACGAGGTAGTTGCGCAGGTAGCCCGGCGAGACGTCGACGACCTCGCCGCGCTCCCCGAGCGTGTCCACATCCCTCAAGAGGATCGCCTGCGCCATGAGCTAGCTCTCCGGCCTACTTGTCGGAGACGTAGGGCAGCAGCCCCAGCTCACGAGCCCGCTTGACCGCTCTGGCGAGCTGAGCCTGGTGGCGCCGGCAGGCGCCCGTGACCCGTGACGAGCGGATCTTGCCGCGATCCGAGACGGCGCGGCGAAGCCCGTTGACATCCTTGTAATCGACCTCGTCGAGCTTCTCCCGGCAGTACGGGCACGACTTGCGCCGCCCGCCTCCGGGCGGGCCGCCACGCCGGTCTCGCCGGCGTTTGTCTCCACGTTGGGCTGTTGCGCCACGCTGCTTCGCCACTGCTGTTTGCTCGCTAGGTCGGGATCAGAACGGAATGTCGTCGTCCGAGCTCCCCGCGGCTGCCGGCGCCTGCTGGAAGTCCCCTGTGTCAGCGGGGACGTCGCTCTGCGGCGTGAACCTGCCGCCGTTCTCGCCACCGTCACGGGAGCCGAGAAACTGGACGGAATCCGCGATGATATCGATCGCCTGGCGCTTGTTGCCGTTCTGGTCCTCCCACTCGCGCCATTCGAGGCGTCCGTCGACCGCCACGGGGCGTCCCTTCTGGAGGTACGTGGCGCAGTTCTCGCCCTGGCCGCCCCAGACCGTGACATCGAAATAGTTCGGCTTGTCGACCCACTCTCCGGTGGAGCCGTCCTTGCGGCGGGTGTTGCAGGCGACCCTCAGGCTGCACACCGGGGTGCCGCTCGGGGTGCTGCGGAGCTCGGGGTCTCGCGTTAGGTTCCCGGTGAGGACTACGCGGTTGATGTTGGTAGCTGCCATGTGCTGCTTCCTTCCTCGTGTCTTCGATCGATGATCGAGACTACAAACGCAACCGGATCAGTCGCACGCCTGCGCCCAGGAAGTTGCTGGAAGGTGCGCGGTGTTTGGCTAATCGTTCACACAGGTACGGAGCCCGCATGAACCTGCGGCAGCTGACGAAGGAGATGCTGGACGGGTTCGAACGCAACAACCTCCTCACCTACGCCAGCGCCATCTCCTTCCAGGTCCTCACGGCTGTCGTGCCGTTCATGCTCTTCGCGCTGGCCATGCTCGGCTTCCTCGAGCTCACCAGCGTCTGGCACACCGACCTGGCACCCGAGGTGCGCCAGCGCGTCTCGGCCGTCAGCTACAGGGTGATCAACGACACCGTGACGCAGGTGGTCGACCGCAAGCAGGTGTTCTGGCTCACCGGCGGCTTCGTCCTCGCGCTCTGGCAGGTGTCGGGCGCCGTGCGAGCCGTGATGGGCGCACTCGACGGGATCTACGACAGCCGCCGCAAGCGCTCCTACAAGGAGCGCTACCTGCTGTCGGCGTGGCTCTCCATCGCCGTGACGGCCTGCCTCGTAGGCTCCTTCGCGGTCGCGAGGTTCACCCCGTTGCTCCTCGGTTCGATGCCGGCGCTCCTGGCCGCCTCGGTCTTCATCGCGCGCTGGGCCGCGGCCACCGCCCTGATGGCGCTGGCCGTCGGGCTGCTGGCGCACTTCGCACCCGGCGTGCGCCGGCCGCTGCCCTGGGTCAGCTTCGGGACGGGTCTCGTGATCGTGGCCTGGCTGGCCATGTCCTTCGGCTTCGGGTTCTACCTCTCCGACATTGCGAACTACCAGTCGATCTACGGTCACCTCGCGACGGTGATCGTGGTGATGGCCTACCTGTACGGCAGCGCGGTCGTGTTCCTGGGTGGGCTGCAGCTGGACGCGATCGTGCGCGGCGAGGTGCGCCGGCGCGACCGGGCGGTGGCCTAAGCCTCTTCTTCGGGCGCCGGCGCGTCGGCGGCGGCACGGGCCGCCACGCGGCCCTCGGGCTCGCGCTCCCGCTCCTCGCGGGGGCGGGCCGACGCGTCACGCGGAGGCGGCGCGCCCGGCTTCAGCCGGATGATGCGGAAGCGCAGAACCCCGTCCAAGATCCTCAGGCGCTGGTTCAGCCGCTCGAGCAGGGCGGGGTCGCCCTCGAACTGCCAGAGCCGGTAGTCGGCCTCGACGCGGTGATCGATCTCGTACGCGAGCCGGCGCGTGCCCCAGTCGTGGGTGCCCTGCACCGTGCCGCCGGAGAGCAGCTGCTCGACCTCGGAGAGCACGGCCGACTGGCGCTCCTCGGGAGCGGTCGGGTCAACGAGCAGCATGAGGTCGTACAGGCGGGCCATCGAGCGGCGCACGATAGCAACGGTTCGGTCCAGGCCGGGCGCCCCGGATGTCACCGATCGGTGGTATCCGAGCCCCTTGCTTGGGCGTCGATGCAGATTGAGATGATTCTTGCTCGGCAGGGAATGATGGTGCTCACGCTGGCGAACTCACTGGTCTGGTGCTTTGTCGCATCCGAGGGCGTCATCGGCGCTTTCGGCCTGGGCTAGGGGCCGGATCCACAGCGCCTCCCCGCTTAGTGAGGCGTGCGGGCGCGCCGGGTCAGATGGGGGAACGTCGCCTGGTTGGCGGCCATGCTGGGCGCTGCAGCCACATTGGTCTGGTCGTGGCCACAGCACCTACCTAAGCCCGAGCCCGAGCCGATACCTCTGCCACGCGTCACAGGGCGCCTGCGACCGTGGCCCAAGGCGAAACCGCGCCGCATAGAGCCGCGACGACCGAAGCCGAGAGCGCGGCCCCGAGCTGAGTCCCACCGGGCAAAGCCGCGCCCGGAGAAGCCGCCGCGGCCGGCCCCGCAGCCACCGCTGCCCACTGTCCGCTGCCCACTGTCCAGATGTCCCGGCAGCACGCCGGCACCGCCACCACCCCGCTCGCCGGCCACAAGCGGCGAATTCACCCCAGACCCCTAAGCCTCGACCGGCGTCCTTCCTTCGCGCTTTGCCTCGATGTCGGCCAGCTGGGCGTCGACCCAGTCGCCGGGGTCGCGAGCGGTCACGATCCGCTTCAGGCCCTGCGCGCGCCAGGAGCGCTCCTCGGCGGACATGGTCAGGGCGCGGTGGATCGCGTCCGCCTGCTCCTGGACGTCGAACGGGTTCACCGACAGCGCGAAGTCGGCCAGTTCCTCGTGCGCGCCGGTGTTCTCCGACAGCAGCGACACGCCGTTGCGCTCGTTCACGAGCGGGCCCTCCTTGGCGATCAGGTTCATGCCGTCGAACATCGCGTTCACCATCAGCAGGTCGTAGTGCTTGTAGGCCGCGATCGCCTCCTCGAGGTTCTCGCGCAGGCGCAGGTCGATCGGCATCCAGTCTGTGGTGCCGTGACGGTGGTTGACGACTGCCACCACGGCCTCGATGCGCTCCAGGTACTCGGCGTACTCGGGCACGTCCTGGCGCGACGGGATCAGGTGGGCGATGAAGGTGACCTGCTCCTTGAACTCGGGGTGCTGCTCGAGGAAGAGGTCGAACGCCGTGAATCCGCGGAGGATGTTCTTGGAGAGGTCGGCGCGGTCGACTCGCAGGATCAGATGCTCGCGCCGGCGGCGCAGGATCTCGCGCTCGTACTGGTGCACCGCGGGCCGCTGGGCGTTCTTCTGGAAGGTCTCGGCGGAGATCGGCAGCGGGTAGGCGCGCACCCACACGTCGCGGCCCTCGAAGCTCACGACGCCGGCCTCCTCGTCCACGTCCAGGTCGAACAGCTCGCGGCAGCAGAGCAGGAAGTTGCGCTTGTAGGAGCGCGTGTGGAAGGCGACGATGTCGTTGGAGAGCACGCCTTCGTAGATGTCCTCGCGCATCTCGGTTGGCAGCACCCGCCACGCGTCCGGCTGAGTCCACGGGATGTGCACGAAGTGGTGGAGGAATAGGTCGGGCCGCTCCCGGCGGATCACCTTCGGCGCCGTGTAGAGGTGGTAGTCGTGGAGCATCACCACCGCCTGGTCCGCGTCCTCGACCTCCTCGAGCACCGCCTGCGCGAGGTCATGGTTCACGCGGCAGTAGCCGCTCTCGTAGGCATCGACCTCCGCCCGGCGGATGTCCGGCGCGTTCGAGAGGTCCCAGAGATAGTGCTGGATGAACCACAGCAGCGGGTTCGCCACCACGTTGTAGAAACCGTCGTAGGCATCGGGATCGCTCTCCACGAGGCGGATGCGGTAGGTGGCGTCGTCCAACTCCACCTCGAAGCTCTTGCCGTCGTGCTTGCGGCTCTCCTCGGCGTCGCCGTCGCTCATCGTCGACGCCACCCAGAGGGCGTCGCGGTGGTGGACCAGGCCCTTCAGGGCCGTGACGAGTCCGCCGCCGCCGCGGCGCGGCTCGCCCCCCTCGAACGTCACGGGACCGCGGTTCGAGACGAGGACGAGGGGGATGTCCGAGTTCATTCCTCCGAGAAGATACGCAGCCAGTCGCGGAGGAGTCGCGGTGTCAGGAAGTGCTTGCGCACGTGCTCCTTGCCCGATCGGCCGAGCCGCTTGCCGAGCTCCGGCTCGCGCAGGATCCGCAAGGCGCGGTCCGCGCACTCCTCGGGCGATGACACGAGGTAGCCGGTCTCGCCGTCCTGCACCTGCAGCGGGATGCCGCCCACGTTGCCGCCGATGAACGGCCGTGCCTTCCAGAGCGCCTCTGAGACCGTCAGGCCGAAGCCCTCGCGGGTGGACTTCTGGACGGCCACGTCGGCCTGCGACTGGAACGCGTTCACCTCGATCGCGCCCACGTTGTTCAGGTTGTTGAGGATGTGGATGTCCGGGTCCCCGTCCGCGTAGGCCATCGTCGAGTTGAAGAACTCCCAGCCCTCAGGGTCATCGGTGGCCATCGAGCCCACCAGCGCGAGCTGGACCTCAGGCATGTCCTTGGTGACCTTGCGGTAGGCGTCGATCACGCCCTTCGGGTCCTTCCAGGGGTCGAAGCGAGAGACCTGGCAGATCAGCGGACGGTCCACGTCGATGCCGAACTGGTCGCACACGAACGCCGCGTCCTCGGGCGAGAGCGCCATGTTCTTCGGCGAGAGCGGGTCGATGGCCGGCGGGCAGATGTGCGGCGTCGCGGCGCCGTCGAGGCCCTTGGGCACGTAGTCCTGCACGTGGAAGACCGACCCGTCGTACTCGCGGATCATCGGCACGAGGTAGTCGATGGACTCGGGGTTCGGCTCCGACAGGTCGATGTGGCAGCGCCAGACCCACTTCTTGCCCTTCTCCGGCACGTGCTTGCGAATCGCCATCGGCTGCGGATCGTGCACGATGATCACGTCCCAGCCGCCCTCGATCTCGGTGGCGTTGAGCGCGTTGAAGCGCTCGTAGATCTTCCACTCCTCCTCGCTGAGCGACTCCGGGTTGCCCTGGAGCGCGTTGTGGAGGCGCTTGGTGGCGTTGTAGAACTCCTCGCGGCCGAGCATGACCTGCCACTCGACGTCGATGCCCACGTCCTTCATCAGTGGAATGAGCGTGTAGAGGATCTCGGAGACCCCGCCGCCGAAGGCGGTGGCCGAGAGGTGGAGCACCTTTAGGCCCTGCAACCCCTCGGAGAGCTCCTTGATCTCCTGAACGAGGGACTTGCCGGCAAGGTGCGTGTAGTCGGCCAGGCTCTTGTGGCCTACCGCGATCGGCTGCAGCACAGCGCGGCAGACTATCCAGGCGTCTCGGCCAGGTACTTGACGAGCAGCGTCCGGCCGTCGCCGAAGTCGCACTCGTCGACGGTTGCGTCGATGATCGCCCGGCCGAGCTCGCGCTCGACCTCGGACACCGCGCCGCGCGGGCCCTCGAGCTCCAGCAGCAGCCGATCGTCGAGCAACTTGAAGGAGAAGCTGAGCCGGCCCTCGTCGTCGTCGGGCCGGGAGTCGTCCACGAAGTCGTTGGCCGCCTCCGTGATCGCCAGCTTCAGGTCGGCGATCTCCTCGGCCGAGAGCGGCGTCAGGCGGCAGACGGCGGACAGCGCAAGCCGGGCGAGCACGAGGTAATCGGGCCGCGCGGGAATGGTCAGCGCGACGTCGCGGCTGTCGGTCTCAGGCGGTATCCCCGACGTCACGTCTTCTCCTTACCCCGAAAGGTCAACATCGCTGCATCGATGGCGGCGACCAGTTTGGCATGGAGTGTGGCGTTGGCGGCGGCCACCAACGACATCTGGAACTCGTGGCCCGAGCCGAGCAGCGGGCAATCGGCCAGGGAGCGCCCGTAGGCGTCGGTCACCACGCCGCCGGCTTCCTCGAGCACGAGCGCCGCGGCGGCCAGGTCGTAGGGCGAGTTGTTCAGCACCGCGCCGCCGCCCACGCGCTCGAACTCGGCCCGCAGGGCGGGGCGCTCGTCTATCAGGCGCGGGCCCGGCTCCAAGCAGGCGTCCAGCCCGCCGCTCACGATCCGGCCCATGTCGAAGCAGACCGAGCCGAGGTCGAAGCTGGCACCGCCAACCGACGAGGTGTCGATCAGGTCGCCCAGCACCTCCACCGTCGGCCGGGCGGGCCGCCCGCGAAAGCCGTAGGCCCAGAACATCCGCTCGAGCTCGGTGTTCGCCGACAGGCGCACCGGCGGCGACTCCACGAGCCCGCGGCCGCGCTCGGCCAGGAAGACCGTGCCGTGCAGGATCTCCACGAGGCAGCCGGTCCTGACCTCACCCATCGTTACCCCGTCGCGCAGAGGGGCCGCGGCCACGCTGACGCAGCAGGACTCGAGACCGGCCAGCGCGGGCCGGGTGCCGTCGATCGGGTCCACCACCAGCACCGTGTCGGCCTGGCCCGACGGCTCCACGAGGCCGCGGTCCTCCGAGTAGAAGGCCACGTTCGGGGCACGCTCGGCGAGGAAGCGCTCAAGCGTGCGCTCGGCGCGCTCGTCGATGGCGAAGGTCACGTCGCCGCCGGCGCCTGCCTCGTCCTCGTGCAGGCGGGCGGCGTGGGAGCCCAGCAGCGGCAGCACCTGCTCCCGCAGCGCGAGCGCCAGCTCGCGCACCAGGTCGGCCTCGGCGCTCAGCGCGCGGGCGGCCGTGCCGGCCGCTTGCCCAGCTTGACCTTCACGTTGCGGCGGTCGCTGCCGCGCACCACCTCCAGCGTGGCCTCCTTGCCGGCGGGCAGGGCGCTGACCACGTCGGCGAGGTCGTTCGTGCTCGAGAGCTTGCGCCCGTCCACCGCGACGATCACGTCGCCGCCCTTCGGCACGTCCTGCTGGCCCTGGAACGTGATCTTGTCGTCGCCGGCCTTCAGGCCGGCGTCGTCGGCCGGGCTGCCCTTCTCGACCTGGGACACCACCGCGCCGTCGCGGACCGGCAGCCCGAGCTTCTCCGCCAGCTGCGGGTAGAGCAGCAGCGTGGTCACGCCGAGGAAGGCGTAGTCCACGTGCCCCTTGGCGCGCAGCTCGCGCAGCGAGCGGCGCACGGTGTCGATCGGGATCGCGAAGCCCACGCCCTCGCCGCCGCC
>DAIMGB010000030.1:8751-9936 GCA_036724195.1 Thermoleophilaceae bacterium | reverse complement strand
TAGCGCTCGTCGTTCGGGTTCACCGCGATCGCTGAGTCGGCGAGGATCGTCTCTGGGCGCACTGTGGCCACCGTGAGCGCGCCCGAGCCCGACTCGAGCGGGTAGTCGATCATGTAGAGCGTGTCGTCCGCGCGCCTCTGGACGACCTCGAGGTCGGAGACCGCCGAGCGCGTGCCCGGGTCCCAGTTGACCATGTAGTTGTCGCGGTAGATCAGGCCCTTCTCGTGCAGCGTCACGAACACCTTGGCCACCGCGCGCTGGTAGTCCTCGTCCATCGTGAAGCGCTCGTCCTCGTAGTCGAGCGAGGCGCCGAGCCGCTTGTACTGCTCGGTGATCGCGGAGCCGTGCTCCGCGCGCCACTCCCACACGCGGTCGATGAAGGCCGGGCGCCCGACCTCCTCCTTCGTGGTGCCCTCGGCCGCGAGCGCCTCCACCACCTTCACCTCGGTGCCGATGCCTGCGTGGTCCGTGCCGTAGATCCACTTGGTCCGCAGGCCGCGCATGCGCGCCATCCGCGCGCACACGTCCTGGATCGAGCCGTTCAGCGCGTGGCCCATGTGCAGTACGCCGGTCACGTTGGGAGGCGGCACCGCGATCGAGAAGTTCTCGGCGGCCGTGCCCCCGGGCTCGGGGTGGAAGATCCCGGCGCCCGCCCAGCGCTCGAACACGCGCGGCTCGACCTCGGACGGGTCGTAGCGGGTGTGCTCCTGCAGGTTCTTGAGGCGGTCGGCGGCCACGGCGCCAAGTCTGCCAGCCGCGCCTCAGCGGGCCGACCCGGGGGTCGCATATCGTATTCGCGATATATTCATTCTGCAATGACACCGTGGATGCTCATCCGCGAGGCCCGCGCCGGTGCCGGCCTCACGCAAGCCGCGCTGGCGGAGCGCGCGGGCACCACGCAGGCTGCGATCGCGCGCCTGGAGCGCCCGGGGGCGAACCCTCGGTTCGAGACGCTTCAGAGGGTGATCGCCGCCAGCGGGCGCAGGCTCGAGCTGGCGGCGTCGGAGCGGCTCCCGGACAACGACGAGACCCTGATCGCCAGCCACCTGCGCATGAGCCCCGCGGAACGAGCCGCCTACCACGACTCCGGCTATCGCAACCTCCGCGAGCTGGTTCACAGCGCCCAGCGCGTCGATGGCTGACTGGCCGCGCTTCGAGCCTCAGCGCATCCTTGGCCTCCTCACG
>DAIMGB010000030.1:0-8651 GCA_036724195.1 Thermoleophilaceae bacterium | reverse complement strand
GTCGATGGCTGACTGGCCGCGCTTCGAGCCTCAGCGCATCCTTGGCCTCCTCACGGCACGAGGCGTGGACTTCGTGCTGATCGGGGGCTACGCAGCCGTGCTCCACGGCTCCCCCAGGGTCACGCGGGACCTCGACCTCTGCCACGCGACCGACCGGGCGAACCTCAGGGCGCTCGGCAAGGTGCTCGCCGAGCTCGACGCGCGCCCGGCCGGCGCGAAGGGCGAGCTGCCCTTCATCCCGGACGAGCGGACCCTTGCGAAGACCGAGCTGCTGACGCTCGAGACGGACGCCGGGCGCCTCGACCTGATGACGGCGCCCGCGGGCTCGCCCGGCTATGAGCGCCTGCGATCGGGCGCCGCTCGCTACGAGATCGGCGGCTTCCTGGTCAAGGTCGCCGAGATCGACGATCTGCTCTTGATGAAGGCCGCCGCGGGGCGGCCGAAGGATCTGGCCGACATCGCGGAGCTCGAGGCGATCTCGCGCCTGCGGCGAAGCGTCGGTGGCTAGTCCGGCAGCGAGCCCACGAACTCGGCGAGCCTCATCGTGTCGTGAAGCGGGGGCCCGTGGCCGAACAGCACGAGGTTCGGGCGCAGCGCCGCCAGCCGCCGCGCCGAGTCGCGGTTGAGCGCCGGGTCAGGCGAGAAGAACTCCTTCGGCTCGTGCAGCCCGCGGACGCCGGTGAGCGTGTCCATGTTGGCCAGCACGTCGCCGATGATCAGCACGCCGTCCAACTCGCGCCACATCGCCATGTGGCCGGCCGAGTGGCCTGGCGTGTGCAGCAGCCGGAAGCCGGCAACCTCGTCCCCCTCCGCGAGCCTGCGGTCCACCCGGCGACCCGGGCCGGCCATCGTCTTGAAGATGAAGCGGTTGACCGGGTGGTCGGGCTGGCGCTCGCGGATCAGCTCCGGATGCTCGGCCGCGTCGGCGTCCTCGGCTCCCACCCAGAACGGAATGCCGAGGGTCTCGCAGACCTCCTTGCTGGCGCCCTGGTGATCGGAGTGCGCGTGGGTGAGCATGTGGGCGCGCACCTCGCGGCCCTTCAGCTGGCGCAGGATGCGCCGCCCGGACTGGCGCGTGGCCGCGTCCACCAGCACGTCCCCGACCAGATAGACGTTCATCAGGTTCGGCGGGAAGCCCGCCAGCTGCCAGACGCCGTGGGCCAGCTCTTCCACCCCCGCGATGCTAACTTCGCCGAGCCCTTGCGACCGACCGTATTCATCGCAGCGCTGATCATGCTGCTTGCCGCCCCCGCCGCCTCGCAAGCCGCTGTGCGCTGGACCATCGACGGCAAGGCCTCGGTGCGCAACTACCACGGCGACTTCGTGATCGGCAACGCCTACGCGAACAACACCGGCCCGAACACGCCGACCACGGACCACATCGACGTGCAGGCCACCTCGGGGCCCTGGAAGTACGGCTTCGTGCACGGCCCGGCCAACCGCTGCGGCTGGGTGCTGGGCGGCAAGGGCCGCATGCACCCGTCGCCCGGCGGCTCCAACGTGCCGAACGGCTGCCCGGCCCCCGCCCCCCGCGACTCGAACGCGAACCCGCTCGCCCCGCAGAACATCCTCGCGGCCGGCTCCTACGCCTACGGCACCGGCGGCGGCACGGTCTACCCCGCCGTGATCACGGCCTGCCCCACCGGCGCCTTCGTGTACGGCAACTACGCGAACGGGAAGTTCTCCAACAAGTACGGCCAGCTGCCCGTGGGGCGCGGCTCGACCGGTGGCCCGGGCGTGACCAGCGGCTATCCGCAGTTCGGCTGGCGCTACCAGACCAAGGACGGCCAGGCCGTGCTGATCAAGGACTCGGGCCACGACATGGGCGGCCGCAGCCCGGCCTTCAACGGCAAGGGCAGCGTGCCGGTCTGGGTCTTCGTGCGCTCAGCCTGCATCCGCCGCAACCCGCCCCAGTTCGGCCCCGGCCTGCGCATCCTGAAGGCCAGCTGGAGCGGGACCAGGGTGAAGCTGAGCGGCAAGGTCACGAACGCCACCCAGCACCCGCTCCGGATCAGCTTCGGCTGCGGCGGCAAGCGCTCGGTCAAGCACAAGCGCGAGAAGAAGGGCCGCTTCTCAACCAGCGTCGAGCGCCCCGCGAGCTGCAAGGGCAAGAAGCGCGGCACCCTGCGCGTGAGCTATCCGGGCGACCCGCGCTACAAGCCGGCCACGGCCACGCGCACGGTTCACAAGAAGTAGGCATCGCGGGGGACCGCATCCGGCACCTTGGTGCCCTAGCCCGGTGACTGCGGCGGGCGAACACTTGGGCCTCCCCGACCCGACCCGAAGGAGCTCCTCATGCGAAGGCTCGTCTCATGCATCGCGGGCGCGCTGGCCGTCGTCCTGACAACGGCGGCTCCCGGCGCGCAGGCCAAGAGCCCACCGCTCCGCCACGTCAAGCACTTCGTGGTGATCTATCTCGAGAACCACTCGTTCGACAACCTGTACGGCACCTTCCCCGGCGCCAATGGGTTGAAGAACGCGGACGTCGCTCACACCAGGCAGGTGGACCTGAGCGGCCAGCCGCTGAAGTGCCTGGCCCAGGTGGACCCCCACCTCACCTCGCCACCGCTTCCGGCCGACGCCTGCAGCGTGGCGAAGGGAGATTCCCTCGACAGCCACTTCCCGAACGCCCCATTCGCGATCGACGACTACCTGCCGCTCAACCAGATGACGATCGACCTGGTGCACCGCTACTACCAGAACCAGGTCCAGATCGACAGTGGTCGCAACGACAAGTTCGCCGCCGCGTCTGACGCGAAGGGGCTCTCGATGGGCCACTACGACACGTCGAAGCTGCCATTGGCGAAGATCGCCGGCCGCTACACGCTGGAGGACAACTTCTTCCAGGCCGCTTTTGGCGGATCGTTCCTCAACCACCAATGGCTGATCGCCGCCCGCACGCCGAAGTTCGCAAATGCGCCGAACGACGGCGGTAGCTGCGACAGCCACACGGTCCTGGACGCCAACGGCATGCCGGCGGCGGGGCACGACGGCGCCCTGACGACGGCGGCCGACGGCGACTATGCCGTGAACACGATCCAGCCGCAGTACCCGCCGTACAAGGCCGGCACCGCCGATTGCAAGCGCCTGCCGGCGCTGAACGGCACCACGATCGGCGACCGCCTCAGCGGCGCCGGCCTGAGCTGGAACTGGTACTCGGGCGGCTGGGACGACGCGGTGGCGGGGGATCCCGACCCGCTGTTCCAGTTCCACCACCAGCCGTTCGCGTACTTCGCGAATTACGCCCCAGGCGCACCCGGCCGTTCGCACCTGCGGGACGAGAAGGAGTTCCTCGCCGCCGCACACGCGGGCCGGCTACCGGCAGTGTCGTTCGTGAAGCCGATCGGAGCCGAGAACGAGCACCCCGGCTACACGGACGTCGCCACCGGCGAGCAGCACGTCGTGGACCTGATCCGGGCGGTCCGCCACTCGCGCGACTGGAAGCGCACCGCGATCGTGGTGACCTACGACGAGAACGGCGGCTTCTGGGACCACGTGCCCCCGCCGCACGGCGACCGCTGGGGCCCGGGCACCCGCATCCCGACAGTGGTGATCTCGCCCTTCGCGCGGCGCCACTACATCGACCACCGCACCTACGACACCACCTCGATCCTCGCGACGATCGAGCGCAGGTACGGACTGGCCCCGCTCAGCTCGCGTGACGCGAACGCGAATGACCTCACGGGCGCGTTCGTCCGATCAGAGCGGCGCTAGACCACAAGCCACGAGGCGGCGGCGGGTCGGACCACCGGCCCCCGCCGCTTCGTCGGCTAGGCCGACTCGGCGTGGTCTTCGGGGGCCGTGTCCTCTTCGGGCGCGGCCTCTGTGACCAGGGTGGGCTTCAGGCCCTTCTCGATCGTCTCCTTGGTCACGACGCACTTCTTCACGTCGCGGCGCGACGGTAGCTCGAACTGCACCTCGAGCAGGGTCTCCTCGAGGATCGAGCGCAGGCCGCGGGCGCCGGTCTCGCGAGCGAGCGCCTTGTCGGCGATCGAGCCCAGCGAGTCGTCGGCGAAGACGAGGTCGATGCCGTCGAACTCGAAGAAGCGCTGGAACTGCTTGGCGAGCGCGTTGCGCGGCTCGGTGAGGATGGTCACCAGGTCCTCGCGCTGGAGCTGGTGGATCACCGAGATCACGGGCAGGCGGCCGATGAACTCGGGGATCAGCCCGTACTCCACGAGGTCCTCGGGCAGCACCTGCTCGTAGAGCATGCCGGTGTCCTTGTTGTGCTTCGAGGACACGGAGGCGCCGAAGCCGACGCCCTTGTGGCCGATGCGCCGCTCGACGACCTTGTCGAGGTCCGCGAACGCGCCGCCGCAGATGAAGAGGATGTTGGTGGTGTCGATCGTGAGGAACTCCTGGTGCGGGTGCTTGCGCCCACCCTGCGGCGGCACCGACGCCACCGTGCCCTCGAGGATCTTCAGGAGCGCCTGCTGCACGCCTTCGCCGGAGACGTCGCGCGTGATCGACGGGTTGTCGGCCTTGCGCGCGATCTTGTCGACCTCGTCGATGTAGATGATCCCGGTCTCGGCCTTCTTGACGTCGAAGTCGGCGGCCTGGATCAGCTTCAGGAGGATGTTCTCCACGTCCTCGCCCACGTAGCCGGCCTCGGTGAGCGCCGTGGCGTCCGCGATCGCGAACGGCACGTTCAGGATCTTCGCCAGCGTCTGCGCCAGCAGCGTCTTGCCGCAGCCGGTCGGGCCGAGCAGCAGGATGTTGGACTTCTGCAGCTCGATGTCGGCGTCCTCGGCATGCATCATCTGGATGCGCTTGTAGTGGTTGTAGACCGCCACCGAGAGCGTGCGCTTGGCCTGCTCCTGGCCCACGACGTACTCGTTCAGGACGTCGTAGATCTCCTTCGGCTTGGGCAGGTTCTCGAGGTCGAAGCTCGGCGGTGCGGTGAGCTCCTCGTCGATGATCTCGTTACAGAGATCGATGCACTCGTCGCAGATGTACACGCCTGGTCCGGCGATCAGCTTCTTGACCTGTCGCTGGGACTTGCCGCAGAAGCTGCAGAGCAGCTGTTCGTTTGAGTCAGTAGGTCGAGCCACAGTGCCCTTCTCTCACCCTCCGCCGGACGAGGGTACCGCACAGTTTCGCAATCGACCGCCGGGTCCCTGCCTTTAGCTCAACC
This sequence comes from Thermoleophilaceae bacterium, assembly GCA_036724195.1. GTDB lineage: Bacteria > Actinomycetota > Thermoleophilia > Solirubrobacterales > Thermoleophilaceae > DATACN01. Next base: position 3,517 of record DAIMGB010000030.1, on the reverse strand, counting down.
CGCACGCTGTCGCTCCAGCCAGCCTTCGATCAGCCGTCGCGCGATCGCGGCGCGCGGCGGGAGCAGCAGCCCGGCGGGCGAGTCGCCCGCGGGCGTCTCCCAGTCGTCTCCGTCCACGCTTATGGCCGCCTCGACATCATCGGTGCTGAACCAACGCACGTCCTCGAGCTCACCGTCGCGCGTGTCGGGCTCGCCGCCGGCCCATCCCGCCTCGAAGCCCACCATCAACGAAGCCGGGAACGGCCAGGGTTGCGAGCTCACGTAGCCCGGCCCGCCGATCTCCACCCCGGTCTCCTCCAGGACCTCGCGCGTCACGGCCTCCTCGAGGCTCTCCCCCGGCGACACGAAGCCCGCCAGCGCCGAGTAGCGCCCCGCGGGCCACACGGCCTGGCGGCCGAGCAGCACCCGCTCGCCATCGGTCACGAGCATGATCACGACCGGGTCCACGCGCGGGTGATGCTCGACGCCGCACCTCGCGCAGTGGCGCGTGAGCCCCGCCTCGACGACCTCCGTGGCCACGCCGCAGTTCGCGCAGAAGCGATGGCCGCGGTGCCAGTTGATCAGCGCCGCGGCCAGCGACGCGAGCGCGGCCTCCTCGAGCGCCAGGAACGTCGCGGCGTCCCGAAGGCCTACGCGCCCGGGCTGCTCCGGCCCGGGCTCACCGCGGCGCCCGCCCGCGCCGATCAGCTGCGGCCGTGTGGCGTCCGGCGGCGGCGGATCCTCGTCGACGGCGAAGACGGGACCCTTGTCGTCGATCCCGAGCAACAGCGGCCGGTTGGGCGGATCGTCAGGCAGGGGCCGCAGCACCAGCCGGCCGTCCTCGACGGGAATCCCCGAGCTGCCAGCGACGAGCGCGCGAGCGTTCGGGTGCCGCAGCTGCTCCTCGACCCAAGCGCCATCCCGGCGCCGCCCGTCCTCGGCTCGATCGAGGGCGACGCCCGTAAACGTGTTCGGTTCCACTGCCAAGAGCCTACGGAGCGCGTGAAAGGTCGAGCTGCGGTCGATTCGGGTAGGGGCTCTGGATAACCGGCTGGAGCTCAGAGCAAATGCCTGACCTGCGTGGGCGGGTGGCAGTGGTGACGGGGGCTGACAGTGGCCTGGGTTTTGAGATCGCACTGGAGCTCGCTCGCGGCGGGGCGGCCGTGACTCTGGCCTGTCGGGAGCTGGAGAGGGGCGACGAGGCTGTCGAGCGCGTCGCCGGACAGGTGCCGGGCGCCGAGGTCCGGGCCCGCAAGATCGATCTGGGGGACCTTGGGTCGGTTCGCGAGTTCGCGTCCGGTTTCGACGGCCCGCTTGACGTGCTCGTCAACAACGCCGGCGTGATGGCGACGCCGAAGCAGCTCACGGTTGACGGCTTTGAGCTGCAACTCGGGACCAATTACCTTGGCCACTTCGCGCTCACGGGTCTCCTGCTGCCGTGCCTAAGCGAGCCCCCCGAAGCCCGGGTTGTGACGATGAGCAGCCACATGGCCGCCCTGGGACGGATTCGCCTCGACGACCTGAACTCGGAGCGGCGCTACGGGCGCTTCTCGGCATACCAACAGTCAAAGCTCGCGAACCTCATGTTCGCGCTGGAACTCAGTCGCCGGGCAGGCGACCGGCTGCTGAGCGCCCGCGAGCTGTGGGACGAATCGGAAAGACTGACCGGCGTGAGCTACTAACCGATGACCGGTACCTCCGACCCACGCGTTGATGCGTACATCGATGCGCTACCCGACTGGCAGCAGGCCATCTGCCGGGAGGTTCGCGACCTGGTCCACGGCGCCGACCCAGAGGTCGCCGAGACCATCAAGCGCACGAACCGCCCGTACTTCGTACTGGACGGGAACATCTGCGCCCTGCTGGCCGCGAAGGACCACGTCAACATCTTTCTGTACGACGGCGCGATTGTCCCCGACCCCGCGGGAATCATCACGGGCGGCCACGACAACAAGACCGCCCGCACCGTGGCTGTGCGCCAAGGCGAATCCATCAACTCCCGCGCGCTCCTCGCCATGTTCAAGCAGATCATCGCCAACAACCGCGCGGGAGGCTGGCGCAAATTGAAGGCTCAAGGCTGATCAGCAGCGCCCGCGGGAGGAAGCAGCCTCAGCGGGCCCTAGCCGAGCGAAAAGCGAGCATGCCAAGGAAGCAGGGAGGCCAGCTTGCATCGCAAGCGGCCGACCGATGACGCAGGCAGGCGAAGCTTTGCAGCCGGCTAGTGCTCGCTGATCACGCGGTCGATGAGGTGATAGTCCTTCGCCTCTTCCGCGCTCATGAAGTAGTCACGCTCGGTGTCGCGCGTGACCTTCTCGAAGTCCTGGCCGGTGTGCTTGGCGAGGATCTTGTCGAGGCGCTGGCGCACGTCGATGATCTCGCGGGCGTGGATCTCGATGTCGGTGGCCTGGCCCTGGAAGCCGGACGAGACCTGGTGGATCAGGATCTTGGCGTTGGGCAGCGCCATGCGCTTGCCCTCCGCGCCGCCGCCGAGGAGCAGGGCGCCCATGGACATCGCGATGCCGACGCAGATGGTCTGCACGTCGGGCTTGATGAACTGCATCGTGTCGTAGATGGCGAGGCCGGCGTACACGGAGCCGCCGGGCGAGTTCACGTAGAGCGAGATGTCCTTGTCGGGATCCTCCGACTCGAGGTGGAGGAGCTGGGCGACGATCAGGTTGGCGATGTCGTCGGTGACGGGCGTGCCGAGGAAGACGATGCGCTCGTTGAGAAGGCGCGAGTAGATGTCGAAGGCGCGCTCGCCGCGCGACGTCTGCTCTACGACCATTGGGACCAGTGGGCTCATGGGCGGGCCAGTCTAGCGATGGGTCCCGTCATGACCCGGGCGTCCAGATCTCGCCGGCCTTGGCGTCCTTCTCCTTCTGCTTCTCCTTCTCGTCGTCCTCCGGCGTCCAGAGCTTGCCGCGCGCCTCGGCCTGGGCGGCCGGAATCGGCTTGGCGTGCTCGACGATCAGGTCGACGGCCTTGCGCATGGCGATGTCCTCGCGCAGCGCGTCCTCGGCTCCCTGGGAGCGGGCCCGCTTGAGCGCGCGCTTGAGCTGCTTGTCGCTCACCTGGCTGCCGTCGGCGGGGCTGGCCGCGGCGCGCAGAGCCTCCTCGACCTCGTCGTCTGAAACCTCGATGCCCTCGGCCTTGACGATCGCGTTCAGCACGGCTTCGCGCTTGAGGGCCAGCTCGGCCTCGGGCTCGGCCTCGGTGACGAGCTCCTCCTCTTCCTTGCCGCTCATCTGGAGGTACTGGCTCGGGTCGACGCCCTGTGCCTGGAGCCGGCGGGCAGTGCGGTGCCACATCTCGTGTGCCTTGGAGTGCACGAGCTCGTGGGGAATCTCGAGCTCCGCGTTCTCGACGGCAGCGTCCACGGCGGCCTCCCGGAACTCGCCCTCGATCTGGCGCTCCTCGACCTCGCGCAGCCGGCCGGCGATGTCCTCGCGCAGCTCGTCGAGCGAGTCGTAGCCGCCGGCCTGCACCGCGAACTCGTCGTCCAGCTCGGGCAGCTGCTTCTCCTTGACCTCCTTGGCCT
>DAIMGB010000029.1:0-9986 GCA_036724195.1 Thermoleophilaceae bacterium | reverse complement strand
TCTGGAGCATCCGCTCGCGCAGCGCGGCTATCACGATCGGCACCGGCTGCTCCGGCGGCAGCTCGAGCTTGAAGCCGCCCTCGCCGGCCCGCTCCCCGGCCAGCGCCGCGCGCAGGAACTCCACCGTCTCACGCACGCGCGTGCGTGGGCGCTCGAACGGGATGCCGTTCCAGCGCTCGACGATCACGTTCGACGACGACCCGATGCCGAGCACGAAGCGCCCGCCCGACATCTGCTGCATCGACGCGGCGTGCTGCGCGAGCACCGACGGCCCGCGCGTGAACACGTTCACGACTCCGGTGCCCAGGCGCATGCGCTCGGTGGCCGTGGCGGCCAGGGCGACGGGCGTGAAGCCGTCGTGCCCGGCGACCTCCCCGGGCCAGCCGTCGGTGTAGCCCGCGTCCTCGGCCGCCCGGATCACCGGGGCGGCCTCGGCCAGCGAGAGGCCGGGCAGATCCAGGGAGAGTCCCCAGCGACGCGCCACTTGACGCCACGCTATAGGGTCCGCTCGGGGAGCGAGTTTGCCGCCACTTTTCAGATCTAGGCCGATTCCGGTTCAGGTCTTGCTAGCGGCGGGGGTTCCAGCCGCGTTCGGCGCAGTGTGCGGCTGGGTCCTCGGCGTGAACAAGACCGCCTACCTGGTCCTGTCGTTGCTGGCGCTGGTCGGCGCCTACGTGGCCGGGCGCGAGCACAACGGCGGCTGGGAGGCGGCGGCCCGCGGCGCGGTTGCCGGCGCCTTTTTCGGCGGCGCCATCCTGCTGGTCCACAACGCCACGGGCAAGGCCCCCAAGGTCAAGCTTCCCGACCCCGAGATCCTGCTGCTGGCGATCACGATCGGCGTCTCCGCGCTCGCCTGTGGGTTCGGCGGGAGCGACAGGGCCAGCTTCGAGGAGCGCGAGGGCGGGCCCCAGGGCTTCAGCCTCAAGCGGCTGCACTGGTCCGAGCCGCTCGGCTTCGTGGCCGCCGCGATCCTGCTCGGCTCACTCTGGCTGCCGTGGTTCTCGACCAGCTCGAGCAACCGCAACTCGATAATCGGCACCGCGGGCATCGGCCCCGGACAGAGCGCAACCGGCTGGCAGACCTTCCGGATCCTGGACATCATGCTCGCGGCGGCCTGCGCAGCGCCGTTCATACTTGCCTACATCGTCGCCCGCAACGCTGAGCTCAGCTGGAAGCCGGGGGAGGTCACGATGATCGTGGGCATCGCCTGCGTCGTGCTGATCCTCTGCAACGGCCTCATCCTCGGAAAGCCCAAGCCCTCCATCGAGGTCTCGCTCTCCTACGGCTACCTGGTCGCCCTGATCGGGGCCATCGGCCTGTTCGCGAGCGGCTTCCTCAGACAGGCGCTCCACACGGACGCCAAGAAACCACCGGGAGTGATGTGAGCGAGGACCGCCAGGCCGCCCGGCCGGACCGCAACCTCGCCCTCGAGCTGGTCCGCACCACCGAATACGCCGCGCTCGCGTGCGCGCGCTGGATCGGCCGCGGCGACAAGGAGGGCGCCGACAAGGCCGCAGTCGACGCCATGCGCATGCTGCTCGACACCGTGAGCATGGACGGCCTCGTGGTCATCGGTGAAGGGGAGAAGGACGAGGCGCCGATGCTCTACAACGGCGAGCACATCGGCGACGGATCGCAGCCCGAGGTGGACATCGCGGTGGACCCGCTCGAGGGCACCGAGCTGTGCGCCAAGGGCCTGCCGAACGCGATCACCACGATCGCGCTTTCGGAGCGGGGCACGATGTTCGACCCGGGCCCCACCTTCTACATGCTGAAGATGGCCACCTCGCGCGAGCTCGCCCACGTGCTCGACTTCGAGCGCCCGCTCGGAGAGATGCTCAAGCTGATGGCCAAGGAGAAGGACTCGGACATCGGCGACCTCGTGGTGATCATGCTCGACAGGCCGCGCCACGAGGAGGCGATGAAGGAGATACGCGAGGCCGGCGCGCGCATCCGGCTGATCCCGCACGGCGACGTGTCGGCGGCGCTGGCCGCGGTCACCGCCGACTCACCGGTGGACCTGCTCTGGGGCATCGGGGGCACGCCCGAGGGGGTGCTGGCGGCCGCGGCGATCCAGTGCGTGGACGGCCAGATCCTCGGCAAGCTGTGGCCGCGCGACGACGAGGAGCGCCAGGCCGCGATCGACGCCGGCCACGACCTCGACGAGGTGCTCGACAAGGACCGCCTCGTGTCCGGCCAGAACATCTTTTTCGCCGCCACCGGCGTCACCGACGGCGAGATGCTCGAGGGAGTGCGCTTCCAGGGCCGCGGCGCCGTCACGGAATCGATCAGCATGCGCTCCCGCTCGGGCACGGTGCGCCGCGTGACCGCCAACCACGACCGCCAGAAGCTCCGGGAGATCACCGGAGCTCTGGCGGGCTGAGGGCGCCGACCTTCGACTCCTCCAGGTCCAGGCGGGCCAGGGAGCGCAGGAAGGCGTGCGTAACGACCACGTGGATGCGCAGCTGCGTCTCGCGGTAGATGGCGCGGCCGATGCGTGAAAACCAGCCCCAGCCGGCGATCATCGGGTAGAAGTTCGACACCTCCGAGGTCACGCTGATCGTGACCCAGTCCCAGCTCTCGTCGTCGTTCTGCGGCCGGCTCACGGTGATCTTTAGCCCACCCTTGCCGCGCCCGGCCGGCGCGACCAGCACGCCCCTCTCGATGCGCCAGGTAACCGACGCCCAGCCGTCACCGATGTCGTAGTCGGGCTTGTGGAAGCGCAGCAGCACGAACGGGCGCGTGAGCACCACGATCTCGCGCGCGTCCGGCGAGTAGAGGACCCGCAGGGTCCCGAGTGACACGCGCGTGAGGAATCGCCAGTATGTGCGCGCCAGGCGCTCGAGGTACTCGGGCGTCCAAATCCGGTCGAGCTCGGTCCGCGGCAGCGTGACGGCGGCCGTCTGCTGGGAGGAGACGCTGCCGTCCGGGGCGTGGCCCGATTGCGGCAGGTCGAGGATCGTGACACGCGCGACGGCGCGACGGCGCCGCTCGATCTCGCGTGTGAGCCGGCGTGGGTCGCGCGGCCTCACAGGAGCTCCACCGTCACGCGCTCGCCCGCGGCCAGCTCGCCCTCGCCGCGGGGGATCATCGCCAGCGCGCCGGCGCCCAGCATCGAGGTCAGCTGGTGCGAGCCCTGCTCGCCGGTGGGGGTGGCCAGCCAGCCCTGGGCGCCGGGCTCCAACCGGACGCGGACGGCCTGCTCGCGCGGGGGGATCAGCCGGACCGGCTCTGTCAGCGTGGCCTGTGCGCGCAGCGCGCCGGGCGCTGCGCCCTGGAGGGCCAGCAGCGCGGGCCGCGCGAAGAGCTGGAAGGTGACCATGGCGGACACCGGGTTGCCCGGCAGCCCGAACGCCAGCACCCTGCCGCGTGCGCCGAACCAGGTCGGCTTGCCCGGCTTCAGCGCCACGCCCCAGAAGCGCTGCTCGGCGCCCAGCTCCGCCAGGGCGCCGCGCACGTGGTCGTGCTCGCCAACCGACACGCCGCCCGACACGCACACCAGGTCGGCGGCATCGAGCGCGCGCCCGAGCGCGTCGCGCGTCTGCTCGGCGCTGTCGCGCACGGTCTCTCGCAGCACCAGCTCCGCGCCCGCCCGTTCCACCAGGCCCGCCAGCGCCCAGCCGTTCGAGCTGTAGATCTGGCCCGGCGCGAGCGCCGCGCCGGGCTCGGCCAGCTCGTCGCCAGTCACGAGCAGCGCCACCCGGGGGCGCGCTGCGCAGCTCAGCTCTGAGCGGCCCAGCGAGGCCGCAACGGCCACCTCGGCCGGTCCGAGCGCCGCGCCCGGGGCCAGCACCGCCTGCCCCTCCCGCACGTCCTCGCCGGCCATGCGCACGTTCGAACCGGGCTCGGATGCCGGCAGGCGCACGGCGCCGTTCGACGCCTCGGCGAGCTCCACTGGAACCACCGCGTCGGCCCCATCGGGCACCGCGGCCCCGGTCGAGATGCGCACGGCGCTGCCGGCCTCCAGCCTGCCCTCGAAGGGCTCGCCCGCCCGCGACTCGCCCACCACCGGCAGCTCGCCACCCCTGCCGGCTACCACCGCGTAGCCGTCCATCGCCGAGTTGCGAAACGGCGGCACGTCGAGCCCCGACACGAGCTCCTCGGCGAGCACCCGGCCGAGCGCGGCGTCGAGCGGCACGGGCTCAGGGGGGAGGGGGGAGACCGCCTCCAGCACCAGCCGGCGCGCCTCCTCGATCGAGATCAAGTTCGCCATCGACCGCATCTTGCCCCAAACTGAGGGCATGCAGCCGTGCATCGGGCTAGGATCGCGGAAAGCGCGATGACAACGATCAGGGGACCCCTAGCGCGGCTCGACCGGTCACGGGACGAGCTGGCGAAGGCATGGCTTGTACGCCTGATCGAGCGCTCCTCGCTCGACGAGATCCGCGACCTGCCCACCGAGCGGATCGCCCGCGAGCTGCCCGAGCTGATCAGTGACCTGATCGGCGCCGTGGCCTCCAACGGCGACGGCCCGTTCACGCTGAGCGACGAGCAGCGCGAGCGCGCCGCCGCCCTGGCGCTGCTGCGCTCGACGCGCGAGGCCTCGCCCGCCGACCTGGCGCGCGACCTTGCCTCGCTGCAGGCGGTGCTGGTGAAGGCGCTGCGCGACGAGCTGGCCCACAGCGACCCCGAGCGCTTCGCCGACTCCGTCGAGCGGCTGGCCGAGGCCTCCGGCGCGATCCAGGCCGCCGCGGTCGAGGAGCTGGTCCGCAGCCGCTCGCGCGAGCTCGAGTCGCAGGCCAACACGGATGCCCTCACCGGCCTCTACAACCTGCGCTACCTGCAACGCGAGATCGCCCAGCTGTTGGACGTGCAGAAGCGCTACGGGCACCCCTTCTCGGTGCTGCTGATGGACGTGGACGGCCTGAAGCGCATCAACGACGCCCACGGCCACCAGGCCGGCGACCGCGTGCTGATGCAGGTCGCGATGTCGCTGCGGCGGGCGATCCGCTCGGTGGACACCCCGGCCCGCCTCGGCGGCGACGAGTTCTGCGTGCTCGCTCCTCAGCAGGACGCCGCGGGCGGCACGCTGCTGGCAGAGCGCCTCTCGGCGGCGGTCAAGGAGGAGGTCGCCACGCCCGACGAGCCGCCCGTGTCGCTCTCGATCGGAGTGGTGGGCTGCCCCGAGCACGGTGAGGACGCGGAGACGCTCGTGGACATCGCCGACCGCGCCATGTACCGCGCCAAGGCGGGCGGCGAGCAGGTCGCGCTGGGCGAGGTCAACGGCGGCGACCCGGTCGCGAAAAAAGCCAAGACCTAGTACCCGACAAGCCCTAACCCGATGAGCCCTAGCCCGATGGCGTCGGGGGCGCGGGGCAACGCGGCCCAGGCGCTTGCCTGGTGGCCGACGCCGGGGGCGCGATCGTTATTCGATTAATCCGTGGCGGATGCCGATCGCCACTGCCTGGGTGCGCGTCGAGGCCTCGAGCTTGGCCAGGATGCGCTTCGTGTGCGTGCGCACGGTCTCCGTGGAGAGGCCGAGCCGCTTCGCCACGGCGTCTGTCTGCATGCCGTCGGCGAGCATCTGCAGGATCTCCCGCTGTCTGGCGCTCAGGGTGCGGTCGCCCTCGTCGAGCACGATCGTCGACGACAGGCCCGGATCAACGTAGAACTCGCCCAGGTGGGCGGCCTCGATCGCGCGGATCAGGTCGCCCGAGGGCGAGTCCTTTCGCACGTAGCCCTTGACGCCGGCCTTCAGCGCCTCGCTGAGCAGCCGCGCGCCGCCGTCGGAGGTGAACACCACGATCGGGGCGCGCACCTCCTTCTGGAGCCGGCCAACCACGTCGCCCACCTCGACGCCGGCGCGCCAGGGGTCCACGATCACCACGTCCGGCGGCCCGTTGCTGGCCAGCTCGGCGGCGTCGTCGACCGAGCGGGCGTCGGCCACGTCGGCGTCCTTCCAGGTGCTCTCGAGCAACGCTCTCACCCCGGCTCTAACCACCGGGTGGTCGTCAACTATGAGGCAGCGGGGCGAGGCCTTCGCGCCGGGGGCCACGGCGCCAGCATATACCTCGAAATGGGGACTGACTAGGGCTTTGGCAGGCGCCGCAGGACTTCGCGGGTGAGCCCGTCCGCCAGTTTCAGTCCGCTGCCCGCGACCTTCGCCGCGGTGCGCACTGCCTCGCCCACGGGGTCGGCTCCCCGCGGGGCGGGCCGCGGTGGCGGCTTCGGCCGGGCCTTCGCCTGGGTCGAGGGCCGGGTGGCTTTCGCGCCGCGCTGCTCGGCGGCACGGGCCGGGGCGTCGCGCTTCTGGCTGCGCGTGCCGGGCCGCTTGCGCGGCAGGTTGCCGAGAACCCCGCTTTCGTCGTCCATGCGGCGAGTAGTCTAGGCGGAGGTTTGAAGCGCCACCGTCATCGGGGACAGGGAGTAAAGATCCGATCCGCGCGTAATGGTCGCGCTGTTTCCGGGTAGGTAACGTCTGATTGACCAGCGAGTCGGTGCCAATTGCGGATTCGGCTGCTTGACTTCACCAACTCCATGCATATGCTTTTCAACGTCTGTTTGAATCGGGCAGGTCCGTGCCCAACGGGCCCTCTTTTTGACTTTGCGCAGGTAATCGAATGTCCGTAGCCGAACTCCAAGAGCTCGAGGAAGTCAAGGTCCTCCTCAACAAGGGCCAGCAGGTCGGCGTGCTCTCCTACGCGGAAGTGGCCACCGCCCTGGCCGAGGTCGAGCTCGACGAAGGCGACATCGAGGAGCTGCACGGCTTCTTCGAGAAGTCCGAGATCGAGCTGGTCGAGGAGATCGACCCGGCCGCCAAGGCCGCCGAGGTCGAGCGCGCGGTCGATCGCAAGAGCCGCCGCAAGAAGGCCACGATCGACCTGAAGCCGGACATGACCACCGACTCCCTTCAGCTGTTCCTGAAGGACATCGGCAAGGTCAGGCTGCTCACCGCCCAGGAGGAGGTCGACCTCGCCAAGCGCATCGAGCGCGGCGACCTCGACGCCAAGCAGAAGATGGTCGAGTCGAACCTGCGCCTGGTCGTCTCGATCGCCAAGAACTACCGCAACCAGGGGCTGCCCTTCCTCGACCTGATCCAGGAGGGCACGCTGGGCCTGGTCCGCGCCGCGGAGAAGTTCGACTACCGCAAGGGCTTCAAGTTCTCGACCTACGCCACCTGGTGGATCCGCCAGGCGATCGCCCGAGCGCTGGCCGACAAGGCGCGCACGATCCGCATCCCGGTGCACGTGGTCGAGAAGCTCAACAAGATCGGCCGCGCCGAGCGCAAGCTCGTCACCGAGCTGGGTCGCGAGCCCACGCCCGAGGAGATCGCCGACGTGACCGGCATCGAGCCCGACGAGGTCGACTCGATCAAGCGCTCCGCGCAGGCGCCGGTCTCGCTGGAGAAGCCGGTCGGCGACGAGGAGGAGTCCGAGTTCGGCCAGTTCATCGCCGACGAGCGGGCCGAGTCGCCCTACGAGCGCGCCGCGGAGATCCTCACCAAGGAGGCCCTGCGCGAGGCCCTTGAGAACCTCTCCTACCGCGAGCGCCGCGTGCTCGAGCTGCGCTACGGCCTCGGCGGCGAGCACCCGCGCACCCTCGACGAGGTGGGCCGCACCTTCAACGTCACACGCGAGCGCATCCGCCAGATCGAGAACCAGTCGCTCAAGAAGCTGCAGAGCCTGGCCGAAGCACAGAAGCTGCGCGAAGTCGCCTAAGCGTCTAACCACCTAGCTTCCGTCCGCTGCTGCGGGCCCGGGCCCGGGCCCGCCGACCCGATGAACGCGGTCTCTGCGCCCTTTGCTGCCCTCGGTCGCCTGACCCTTACCCGATCGTCACGCTCGTAGCACCCGCGTAACACGTGGGCGGCCATCCTGGTCGCCATGCGGAGCGCGCGTCGAGAAGCCGGCCTATATGGCCGAAAACTCGACATGCAGATCGCTGCCCTGGCAGACGCGCAGCATGGCGTGGTTTCGTTGGCGCAGCTCAGGCGGCTCGGCCTGAGTGACACGGCGGTTCACAAGCGGGCGGCCTGCGGGCTGCTGCATCGGGTGCACCGCGCCGTCTATGCCGTCGGTCGCCGCGGGCTGAGCGTGGACGGCAGGTTCGCCGCGGCGGTCATGGCCTGTGGGAGCGGCGCCGTCCTGTCGCACCGTTCGGTCGCGGATCGGCACGGAATCCTCGGCGGGGCGCTGCACGCGCCCGACGTGACCGTCCCGAGCGCAGCCGGCGCCGGCCATGCCCGCGGGATCATCGTCCACCGCTCCACCACGCTCGTGGATGCCGATGTCACGAGGCTGCGGGGCATCCCCTGCACGACGGTGGCGCGCACCCTCCTCGACCTGGCGGACGTGGTGGCGGAGCGGCAGCTCAGGTTCGCCATCGACACGGCGGAGCGCCTCCGTCTCTACGACGACCGGGAGGTGAAGGCGGTGATCGCTCGAGGGGGCGCTCGGGCGGCCGCGAGCCGCCTCAGGCGCGCCATCGCGGCCTACGAGGAGCCGGACATGAGCCGCACTGAGCTCGAGCGGCGGGCGCTGGCGCTGTTCGCGTCCGGCGGCCTGCCCCGCCCACGCGTGAACAGCCACGTCGAGACCGCCTCCGGCCCGCTCCAGGTCGACTTCTTCTGGCCCGATCGCGGGGTCGTCGTGGAGGCCGACAGCTACCGGTGGCACTCCGCGCGGCGAGATTTCGAGAACGATCGCGAGCGTGACCAACTCCTGCATGCGGTGGGCGTGGCGGTGCTGCGCGTGACGTGGCGCCAGGTGCTTCGGGGCGGGGAGCGCGTGCTTGAGGCGCTCGGGTCGGTCCAATAGTCCAATCGAGGCTCAAGGCCACCCCTAGAGGGGCCGATGCTCGGGATATGTTCGACATAGACCAGGCCCTCATGTACGTGATCGAGTCGGAGGCCTCTGACCTCCACTTGAAGGTGCCCTCCAGGCCCATGATCCGCCGCCACGGCAAGCTCGAGGCGATCCCGGATACTGAGGAGCTGAGGCCGGAGGACACGGAGCGTGTTTTCCACCACATGCTCACCGAGGCGCCGAAGCTGGCCGAGTTCGAGTCAGACCGCGAGGTCGACTTCTCCTACGGGCTCCCCGGCGTGGCGCGCTTCCGCGTCAACGCGTTCGTACAGCGCGGCTCGATCTCCCTGGTCTGCCGAGCGATTCCCTTCTCGGTGAAGACCGTCCAGGAGCTGAACCTGCCGCCCGTGATCAGCGAGCTGGCCGAGGAGGAGCGCGGCCTGATCCTGCTCACCGGCACCACCGGCTCGGGCAAGTCGACGACGCTCGCGGCGATCATCGACCACATCAACACTCATCACGCGAAGCACATCGTCACGATCGAGGACCCGGTCGAGTTCCTCCACCACGACAAGCAATCCATCATCAACCAGCGCGAGGTCGGCGAGGACACAACGTCGTTCGCCCGCGCGCTGCGGCGGGTGCTGCGCCAGGACCCGGACGTGATCCTGGTGGGCGAGATGCGCGACGAGGAGACGGTCAGGACGGCCCTCTCCGCGGCCGAGACCGGCCACCTCGTGCTCTCCACGATCCACACCGTGGATGCCTCGGAGTCGGTCAACCGCATCATCGACTTTTTCCCGCTCGTCGAGCAGCGCCAGGCGCGCGCCATGCTCGCCGGCACGCTCAAGGGCGTGGTCTCCCAGCGGCTCGTGCGCTCGCCGGGTGGCAAGGGCCGTGTGGCCACCTGCGAGGTGCTGCGCATGACCGGCCGCGTCAAGGACATGATCCTCGACCCGGAGTCCACCGGGAAGCTGCCCGAGGTGATCGCCGAGGGCGCCTACTACGGCATGCAGAGCTTCGACCAGGCGCTGCTGGGCCACGTGCAGAACGGGCTCGTGACGATGGAGGACGCGCTCAAGGCGTCCACCCATCCGCACGACTTCAAGCTGCTCGTGTCCTCCGGCGGCCAGCGCTCCACTTCGGTGCAGCAGGCCCTGGACGAGCAGCCCGTCCCGGCGCCCGCCGCCGGCTAGCGGCGCGACACCCGCACCGGCACGCGAACGCGGCCGGGGAACTGGG
>DAIMGB010000028.1:0-10057 GCA_036724195.1 Thermoleophilaceae bacterium | reverse complement strand
CGCGTGCGGGAGACGGTGGCGTTCCTGCGCGCCGCTCTGGCCGGGGAGCGTGCCGGCGAGGGTGGCTTCAAGCTCGAGCTGCCGCCGGAGCAGCCCGTGCCGATCGTGATCGCCGCGCTCCGCGAGCGGATGCTCCAGACGGCGGGCGAGCTGGGCGACGGGGCGTTCGTGAACTTCCTGCCGCTGGCCTCGATCGACAAAGTGCTGGCGGAGATCAGGAAAGGCGAGCGCGAGGCCGGCAAGGAGGAGGGCTCAACCGAGGTGCTGTGCCGCTTCTTCTGCCTGCAGGGCGACCCCGAGCAGACGATGGGCCTGGCGCGCTGGATGTTCTGCGCCTACGTCACCGTGCCGGTGTACGAGCAGTTCTTCCGCTGGCTCGGCTACGGCGACGCGATCGACTCGATGGTCGAGGCCTGGCACGGCGGCGACCGCTCGAAGGCGCTCGAGCTCGCGCCGGTCGACCTGATCGAGGACATCTTCGTGCTGGGCGAGCCGGACACACAGCGCGAGCGCCTCGAGGCCTTCCAGGAGGCCGGCATCACCACGCCGGTGCTGCTGACGGTGCCTGGCGGCGGCCCTGGGGAGCGCATGGGCGCCAAGAAGTATGTAGACATGGTGAACTCCCTTGCCCCGGCCGGTTCGGGCGCGTAGGTTTCCAGGGACGGCGAACAGGAGGAGATAGATGGCGGTTACCAAGATCATCGAAGTAGTTGGGAGCTCACCCGACGGTTCGGATGCCGCCGTTCAGGCGGCGCTCGACGACGCCAAGGCCTCTCTCAGGAACATCAAGGCGGTCGACGTGGTCTCCACGGGGCTCCGCGGCGGGGAGCTGACCGAATGGCGAGCCCTCGTGCGCATCTCCTTCCTCGTGGAGCGCGTCACCGAGTAACGACACAGAGCACTGCGCCTGCACACCCCCGCAACACTGCCCCTCGGAGGGGTCGAGTCGCTGGCAGAGGCCAGAGATCGGACCCTGGAGCTGGTTGCGCCGGTGTCGGACGAGAACCTGGATCGCGTCCACGACCCGCTGATGAGCCCGCTGGTCTGGGACCTCGGGCACATCGCCGCGTTCGAGGACCTCTGGATCGGGCGCGAGCTGGGCGACGGCGCGCTGCGGCCCGAGCTCGGCACCGTCTACGACGCCGCCGAGACGCCCCGGGCCTACCGCGGCGAGCTGTCCTACCTGCGCCGAGCCCAGTCGCTGGGTTACATGGACGAGGTGCGCGAGCGCACCCTTTCGCGGCTCGACGAGGTCTCGCCGTTCGTGCAGGAGCTGGTGCTCCAGCACGAGCAGCAGCACACAGAGACAATGCTCCAGACCATGTCGCTGGCGGAGCCCGGCGTGTACGCGCCGGAGCGCCGCCAGCGCCGGGTTGAGCCGGCGCCGCGGGCCAGGCTGAGCTTCGAGCCCCAGTCGCTGGCGCTCGGCGACGAGGGCGAGGGCTTTGCCTATGACAACGAACGGCCGCGTCACGAGGTCTGGCTGGACGCGTTCAGCATTGCCCTGCGCCCGGTCACGAACAGCGAGTACGCGGAGTTCATCCGCGCGGGCGGCTACGACGACCGGCGGCTGTGGTCGGAGGAGGGCTGGTCCGCTCGGCTCGAGGAGGGCTGGGAGCGGCCGCTCTACTGGACCGACGACGGGCGCGTGCGCAGCTTCGAGCAGGTCTGGCCGCTCGACCCCGACCGGCCGGTCATGCACGTGTCGTTCTACGAGGCCGAGGCATTCGCGACCTTGGCCGGCCGGCGGCTGCCGACCGAGGCCGAGTGGGAGTGCGCGGCACGGGCCGTTGGCGCCAATGAGAGCGGCAACCTCGACCAGCTGAACTTCGGCCCCGGCCCCGCCGGGCCGTTCGTGGGCGACTGCTGGGAGTGGACGTCCAGCGAGTTCACGGGCTACCCAGGCTTCCGCGCGCACCCCTACCCGGAGTACTCGGAGGTCTTCTTCGACTCGGGCTTCCGGGTTCTGCGCGGCGCCTCCTGGGCCACCAGGCCGCGGCTCGCCCGCCCCACCTTCCGCAACTGGGACTACCCGCGCCGGCGCCAGATCTTCGCCGGCTTCAGGCTGGCGGCGGACCTGTGAGCGGCGCGCTCGCCCAGCCGGACGTGGTGATCGACCGCGCCGAGCAGCGCGACACGCTGGCGGCTGAGGTGCGCGAGGGGCTTGCCCGCGACCCGATGGAGCTGCCGCCGAAGCTGTTCTACGACGCGCGCGGCTCGGACCTGTTCGACCAGATCACGGCGCAGCCCGAGTACTACCCCACCCGCTGCGAGCGCTCGATCCTCAACAGGCACGCGCCACGGCTGGTGGAGGGCGCCGACGAGCTGGTGGAGATCGGCTCCGGAACCGCGTCGAAGACGCGCGCGCTGCTCTACGCAATGGCCGGCGCCGGCGGCCTGCGTCGCTACGTGCCTTTCGACGTGGACGTGTCGGTGGTGGAGGCCTGCGCCGACGAGCTGGTGGGGCTCTACCCCGGGCTGGCGGTGCACGGCGTGGTGGGCGACTTCGGCCGCGACCTCGAACGAGTGCCGCACGGCGAGCGGCGGCTCTTCGCCTTCCTCGGTGGCACGATCGGCAACCTGCACCCGCCGCAGCGCGCGGCCTTCCTCGAGCGCCTGCGCGGCCTGATGGGACCCGAGGACCGGCTGATCCTCGGCATCGACTTCGTCAAGGAGCCAGTCGTGATCGAGGCCGCCTACAACGATGCGGCGGGCGTGACGGCCGAGTTCAACCGCAACATGCTGCGCGTGATGAACGACGAGCTCGATGCCGACTTCGAGCCCGAGGCCTTCCGGCACATCGCGCTGTTCAACGAGGCCTGCAGCCGGATCGAAATGCGCCTGCGGGCGAGCTCGGCCCAGCACGTGCGGATCGAGGCGCTCGACCTGACGCTCGAGCTGGCCGCGGGCGCGGAGCTGCTCACCGAGATCAGCACCAAGTTCACACCGGCCGCGCTGGCGAGCGACCTGCGCACCGCCGGGCTCACGCTGGACGAGCTGCTCACCGACGACGAGGGCATGTTCGGCCTGGCCGTCGCGTCGTGCGGCTGAGCGGCATAGGCGCGCTCGTCGCAGGCGGGGCCTCCGGCCTCGGCGCCGCGACCGCACGCGAGCTGGCGGCCCGCGGGGCGCGCGTGGCGGTCGTCGATCTCAACGAGGAGGCCGCCGAGGGGCTGGCGGGCGAGCTGGACGGCGCCATCGCGCGGCGCGCCGACGTGACCGATGAGGGCGAGCTCGGGGCGGCCGTCGAAGCGGCCTCCGAGGCCTTCGGCGAGCTGCGGCTGGCGGTGTCGTGCGCGGGCATCGGCTGGGCCGAGCGCACGGTGAGCAAGCAGGGTCCCGCCAACCTGCAGCCATTCGAGACGGTCGTGCGCGTGAACCTGATTGGCACCTACAACGTGCTGCGGCTGACGGCGACGGCGATGGCCTCCAACGAGCCGGACGATGAGGGCGAGCGCGGCGCCGTGGTCATGACCGCCTCCACGGCGGCCTTCGACGGCCAGATCGGCCAGACCGCCTACTCCGCCTCGAAGGGCGGCGTGGTGGGCCTGACGCTGCCCGCGGCGCGCGACCTGTCCAGGCTCGGCATCCGCGTCTGCACGATCGCGCCGGGGCTGTTCGACACGCCGCTGCTCGCGGCCCTGCCCGAGGACGCGCGGGCCGAGCTGGGCAAGCAGATCCCCTTCCCGCCGCGCCTGGGCCGCCCCGAGGAGTACGCCCAGCTGGCCTGCCAGATCGCCGAGAACACCATGCTGAACGGCGAGACGATCAGGTTGGACGGGGCCCTCCGGATGCCGCCTAAGTAGCCTGTCGGACCCCCCGGACTCGCACGAGAGGATTCTGAACATGCCCGAAGCAGTGATCGTCGACGCCGTTCGCACGCCCATCGGCCGCGCCTTCAAGGGCTCGCTGGCCGGTCTACGCCCCGATGAGACCACCGCCTTCGTGCTCGACCAGCTGCTCGAGCGCAACCCCGACCTGGACCCCGCTTCGGTCGAGGAGGTCGTCTGCGGCTGCGGCATGCCACAGGGGCTCCAGGCCTTCAACATCGGGCGCATCTCGGTGCTGCTGTCGGAGAAGCTGCCCGACAGCGTGAACGGCGTGACGGTCTCGCGCTACTGCGCCTCCAGCCTCGAGGCCATCCGCCAGACAGCCAACAACGTCACGGTCGGCCAGGGCGACACATACATCGCCGCCGGCGTCGAGTGGGTCAGCCGCTACAACGAGCGCTCGGAGGCCGCCGGGACCGCGGACCAAAACGAGAACCTGCAGGGCAACAACGGGCACCCCGACGCCTACATCCAGATGGGCGAGACCGCCGAGAACGTGGCCGAGAAGTACGAGGTAAGCCGCTCCGACATGGACAAGTACGCCCAGCGCTCCCAGGAGCTGGCGGTGAGGTCCCAGGAGGACGGCTTCTTCGACCGCGAGATCGTGCCGGTCAAGGACGCCGAGGGCAACGAGGTCGCCAAGGACGACGGCCCCCGCGCCAGCTCGACGCTCGAAAAGCTCGCCTCGCTGGACCCCGCCTTCCGCGAGGGCGGCAAAGTCACGGCCGGCAACTCCTGCCCGCTGAACGACGGCGCCGCCGCGGTGCTCGTCATGTCAGCGGAGCGCGCGAAGGAGCTCGGACTCAAGCCGCGCGCTCGCATCATCACCGCCGCCACCGCCGCCCTCGAGCCGGAGATCATGGGAGTCGCCCCGATCGGCGCGATCAAGAAGGTGCTGGGCCGCGCCGGCATGTCGATCGGCGAAGTGGACGTGGTGGAGCTGAACGAGGCCTTCGCCGCCCAGGTCATCCCGATCATGGACGAGTGCGACATCCCCCTAGAGAAGATGAACCCGCACGGCGGCGCGATCGCCCTGGGCCACCCCTTCGGGATGACGGGCGCCCGCATCATGACGACGCTCCTGAACGACCTGGACACGGACGACGGAGCCATCGGTCTGGAGACCATGTGCGTTGCGGGTGGCCAAGGGGAAGCGATGCTCGTGGAACGCCTGAATTAATCGGATAACTAACCGCGCCCTTGGTCGCGCTCCCGGACGAGCGGGCCGACCGCGGCCACACGTGCCCCCTACGCCGGAGGTGGCGGGCTGGGGTTACTGGTCCTCGCGCCCTAGCCCGATGGCGTAGGGGGCGCGGGGCAACGCGGTGGACGCGGCTTGGCTGGAACTGGCGCTAAGAGCGCGATTTGATCATCGGAAATTTCCGCTATGCGGAAATTTCGCCCCGCTGCATAGCTAGGGCGACGGCATGAACACGGGTCGATGCGTCGAGCTTCGCCATCGCGTTTCGCACGTGGGTGCGGACTGTCTCTGAGGAGAGGTAGAGCTGCTTGGCGGCGTCCTCGCCGCTGAGCCCGTGGGCGAGCAGCTCGAGGATCTCGCGCTCCCGGGGGGAGAGCAGCTTGCGGCCGGGGGCGGCGCGGCGCAGCAGCGGGGTGAGGCGCGGGTCGATGTAGTCGCCGCCTTCGGCGACTGTGCGGATGGCGGCCTTCAGCTCGTTGGGGTCGCCGCTTTTCAGCGCGAAGCCGGCTGCGCCCGCGCGGAGGCCGTCGAGCAGCTCTTCCTCGTCGGCGGAGCCGGTGTAGAGGATGATCCGCAGGTCGGGCTCGTGCTCGAGCAGCCGCCGGGTCAGGTCGGCGCCGTTCTCGCCCGGGAGGGAGAGGTCCACCAGCGCCACGTCGGGGCGGCGGCGGAGGATCAGCTGCTCGGCCTGCTCGGCGTCGTCGGCGGTGCCGACCACGTGGTAGCCCTCGCGCCGCAGCAGCAGCTCCATTCCTCGGCGAAGCGCCACGTGGTCGTCCACGACTACCACGTTCACGGTCTTATCCACTTCCTTGGGAATGGTGCTCACACTACGAGCTTCGGCAGCTAGCCGTTTTCGCTTGAGGATTGTTGAGCGGTCCTCGTCAGAGGGTCAGCACGATCTTGCCCAGCTTGCCGCCGGCTTCGAAGCGCTCGTAGGCCTTTTCGACCTCGTCGAGCGGGTAGGTGGCGGCCACCGGAACGCGCAGCGATCCCTGCTCGAACAGCGGCAGCACCTCGCGCTCGACCGCCCGCATGGCCAGTGCCTTCTCCTCCAGCGGCCGGGCGCGGAGGGTCGAGCCCCGCAGGGTGCCGCGCTTGCCCATCAGGGCCAGCAGGTTGATCTCGGTCTTGGGTCCCGCCCCCACACCGATCACGACGATGCGCCCGCCTGTGGCGAGCGCCTTGAGGTTGCCGGACAGGTTGGGAGCGCCCACCAGCTCGAGCACCACGTCGAAGGGGCCGTGCTCCTCGAAGCCCTCGGGGTCGATGACCTCGGCGCCGAGCTTCCCGACCTCGGGCCGGAGCTCCTCGTTGCGCACGGTGGCGGTCACGCGCGCACCGGTCGCGCGGCCGAGCTGGATCCCGGCGCAGCCCACCCCGCCGGCCGCCCCGTGGACGAGCAGCCGCTCGCCTGGGCGCAGCGCGGCCTGGGTGAACAGGGCGTCGTGGGCCGTCATGAACACCTCCGGCAGGCCCCCGGCCGCCGGCCAGTCGAGTCCTTCGGGCACGGGCATGGCCGCCCGCTCGTGCACCAGGGCCAACTCGGCCTGGCCGCCGCCGCCGAGGATCGCCATCACGCGGTCGCCCTCGGCGAAGCGGTCGGCGCCGGGCCCCGCGGCGGCCACCTCGCCCGCCACCTCCATCCCCGGGATGTCCTCGGGCGAGCCCGGCGGGGCGGGGTAGCCGCCCTTTCGCTGGAGCATGTCCGCCCCGTTCAGCCCGGCGGCGAGGACGCGCACGACCAGCTCGTTCGCGCCAGGTTCGGGGTCGGGGCGCTCTTCAACCCGCAATTTGCCGTCATCGATCACCACAGCGCGCATCGAATCGACTCTATTCGGCCGCGACGTGGTCTAGGGTGGCCCGGCCGCTATGAGCCTTCCGAGGGTGAAGCTACGGCGCGCCGGACCCGCCATCTGGCGGGAGACGCGCTTTGGCATCGAGACTGCGGCCCTGCTGCGCGATCCGGTCTTCCGCGGCGAGGGCGTGGCCGACGGGCGCGGCCAGCCGGTGTTGCTGATACCCGGCTTCATGGCCGGCGACGACTCCCTCGCCCTGATGACCCGCTGGCTGCGCCGCACCGGCCACCACACCAGCAAGGCCGGCATGCGCCTGAATGTGGGCTGCTCGGGGAAGGGCGTCGTCGCCATCGAGCATCGCCTCAAGGAGCTCGTGCAGCGCCAGGGGCAGCGTGCGGCCATCGTCGGCCAGAGCCGCGGCGGCAGCTACGCCAAGGTGCTGGCCCAGCTGCGCCCCGACCTGGTGTCCGGCATCGTCACGCTGGGCTCCCCCACCTGCGAGCCGCTCAACGTGCATCCTGCCGTGCGCACCGGCATCCGCGCGGTGGCCATGCTCGGCGGCCTCCGCGTGCCGGGCCTGTTCACCCGCTCCTGCCTCGAGGGCGACTGCTGCGCCTCGTTCTGGGAGCTGCACGACAAGCCGCTGCCGTCGGGCGTTGGCTACGTGTCGGTCTACTCGAGGAGCGACGGCATCGTGGATTGGCGCGCCTGCCTCGACCCGGCCGCGAAGCAGATCGAGATCCGCTCGAGCCACATCGGCATGGCCGTCCACCCAGACGGCTATCGCGCCATCGCGGGCGCCCTCACGGCCTTTCGCCGCCGCGACGCCCGCGCCAAGCCGCGCCGCCGCCCGCAGCTGCGGCTGGTCCGCGCCGCTTAGGGCTCAGCGCGCCAGGACAGCGCCCGCTCGGGGCCGAGGCGCAACAGCGGCCCGGGCGGCCGCTTCGAGGCGTAGGCCTCGTACTTTGCCGCCAGGGCGTCCATGGCCGAGGCGGCGCCGGCGACTTCCACCACCTCCACCCTGCCCAGCAGCTGGACCCAGGCCAGGCGCGACCAGTCGTCGTCGTACACGTCCACCACCAGCGCGGCCTGCGGCCGCCGGCGCAGGTAGCGCAGCCGAGCGGGCTCGGCCGAGGCCTTGGGCTTGTCGTCGATCGCGCTCCAGACGAAGCCGTCGCAAAGCGCGTAGGTCACCGGCAGCGCCCGCGGCCAGTCGCGGTCGTCGAGGTAGGCCAATCGCGCCACCCGACCGGCTTCGAGCATGCCGAAAGCCCACCCGGGTAGCTCGTCTAGGGTCAAAGCTCGACCAGGGTAGACCGAAGCGAGGAACTGCATGGACATCGGAATCGGCCTGCCGGCCACCATTCCCGGCGTAGAGGGCAAGCAGCTCACCGACTCGGCGAAGAAGGCCGACGAGGCCGGCTTCTCCACGCTCGCCACGATCGACCGGATCGTCTATCCGAACTGCGAGCCGTTCATCGCCCTGGCCGCGGCGGCCGCGGTGACAGAGCGCATCCGGCTGACCACCGCGATCGCGATCCTCCCCTACCGCGAGAGCGCCACCCTGGTGGCGAAGCAGGCGGCCACGATCCACAGCCTCTCGGGCGGCCGCTTCGTGCTCGGCGCCGCGGTCGGCGGGCGCGAGGACGACTACGAGGCCGCCGGCTCGAACTTCCACGACCGCGGCAAGCGCTTCGCGGCGATGCTCGAGGAGATCGAGCGCATCTGGCAGGGCGAGGGCGGAATCGGCCCCGAGCTCGACAACCCGCCCCCGATCCTGGTCGGCGGCGGCGCGGACGTGGCCTACGAGCGAGCGGCCCGCTTCGGCGCCGGCTGGATCATGGGCGGAGGAACTCCCGAGATGCTCAGCGAGGGCAGGGAGAAGACCAAGGCGGCCTGGAAGGAAGGGGGCCGCGACGGCGAGCCACGCGTGGCGGGCCTGGCCTACTTCGCGCTCGGCGACGGCGCCGAGGACGCGGCTCAGAGCTACCTCAAGGACTACTACGCGTGGCTGGGCGAGTACACCGACCAGGTCGCCTCGAGCGCCGCGACCGACGAGGACACCGTCAAGGGCTACATCCAGGGCTTCGACGAGGCCGGCTGCGACGAGCTCATTTTCTTCCCCTGCTCGACCGACCCCGGGCAGGTCGACCTGCTCGCCGAGGTGGCGCTCTCGTAGTTCCGTCGGGGGCTGCCGCCACGATGGCAGTCGATGCCCTCCGCAAAGCTCGTGCTGGGCGGTGCCGGCGCCGCCGCGGTGGTGGGGATCAGGCTGGCCCGAACGCTGCACTCGCGCTGGCACACGCTTCCCTCCGCCGACCGGCAGCGCATCGCCCCGCTGGCCGAGGACGCCAAGCGCCAGGCGCTCGAGCTGCGCGGCGCCGACGATCTCGAGCGGGCCGCGCGCGAGCTTCGTGCCGCCAACGAGACGCTGGCCGCGGCGCTCGTGGAGTCGGCGGAGGCGGACCCCGAGCTCGACGCCATCGAGGTCAAGCGCCTGCGCGACGACCTGCGCCGCGAGCTCGAGCGGCTGTCCTCGGGCGAGGTCAAGGCCTCGGGCCCGACGCGTAGCCGGTAGCCCAAAAGGGCACCCGCGCCTCCACAAGCGGTTAGGATCCCGCCGTCCCTACGGGAGGGACCTCCTTCTTGAACGCCTCAGAATCCGCCCAAGACCAGGGGTTCTCTACGCGTCGCGACGCCGCGACGCTGGAGTTCCGCGACGCCACGAAGCGCTATCCCGGGCAGAGCGATCCGGCCGTGGACGGCCTCTCGCTCGAGGTCCCGGCCGGGGAGATCTGCGTGCTGGTGGGGCCGTCGGGCTGCGGCAAGACCACCGCGATGCGGATGGTCAACCGCATGATCGACATCACCGACGGCGACATCCTCCTGGACGGCAAGAGCGTCAAGGACCGCAACCCGGCCGAGCTGCGCCGCGACATCGGCTACGCGATCCAGCAGATCGGCCTCTTCCCGCACCTCACGATCGCGGGCAACATCGCGACCGTCCCGCGCCTGCTGGGCTGGGACAAGGAGCGGATCGCGGCGCGCGTGGACGAGCTGCTCGAGCTGGTCTCGCTCGACCCCGATACGCGCGACCGCTACCCGGGCCAGCTCTCGGGCGGCCAGCGCCAGCGCGTGGGCGTCGCGCGCGCGCTCGCCGTGGACCCACCGCTGATGCTGATGGACGAGCCCTTCGGCGCGATCGACCCGATCAACCGCGAGCGCCT
>DAIMGB010000027.1:0-10299 GCA_036724195.1 Thermoleophilaceae bacterium | reverse complement strand
CCGCGCAGGAAGCCGGGCGCCCCGCCGGCGCGCCCACCGAAGCCGCCACCTGCGGCGGCCGGGCCGCCCGCGGGGAAGGTGCCGTTGGTGGCGTGGCCGAGCGTTTCGACGGCCCAGGTAGTGGGTGCGAGAAGCAGCAGGCCAAGCGCGCCGATCAGGGCCGCGCTGCGCAGCCGCGCTGTCCCGCGCACCGCCAGCGCCGCGGCGGCCAGCAGGCCGAGCACGATCAGCACCGGTGGGAGCCATGTGAGCGAGGTCTGCTCGTTGTGGAGCACGATCAGCTCCGTGACCACGCCGCCGATCACGGCGAGCGGGCCCACGATCCGCGCAGCGTTTCCGCGCTCGAGCACCTGTCCGGCGGTCGCTCCGCAGAGGGCGGCCGTGAACGGCGCCAGCAGCGACACGTAGTACGGGTGGAAGATCCCCTTCGCGGCCGAGAAGGCCACGGCGCAGGTGAGGAAGGCGCCACCGGTGGCGATCAGCCAGCCGCTGCGGAGGTCGGTGCGCCGCAGGCGCGTGGCCACCAGCAGGGCGAGGCCGCCCACGATCGCGAAGCCCAGCAGCCAGCCGGCCTGGCCACCGAGGCTGTTCTCGAGCAGGCGCAGCGGGCCGGTCGGGCCGCCGAAGAGGTTGCCGCCGGGGCCGCCTCCTGCACCGCCGCCGCCGGGCGCGCCGCCGCCACCGGCCATGCCGCCCGGCCCGCCCGCCTGACCATCGATCCGGCCGAGGCCGTTGTAGCCGAAGATCAGCGACCAGATGCTGTTGTCGGAGGTGCCGGAGATCCAGGGCCGGTCCGCCGACGGCGTGAGCCACATCAGCAGCGGCCACGCACCACCGACGACCACCATCGCGGCGCCGCCGGCGAGCAGCTGCCGCAGCGCGGCGAGCTGCCCGCGGGGAGCGATCCACAGCCACGCCGCCGCGAGGCCCGGCACCACCAGCAGCGCGGCACCCATCTTCGCCTCGAAGCCGAGTCCGACGCAGACGCCGGCCAGCACCAGCCAGCGCGTGCGCCCGTCTTCCAGCGCCCGCACGACGAACCAGAGCGCGGCGACCGAGCAGAGCACGAGCAGCGCGTCGGGGTTGTTGTGGCGCGAGATCGCCACCGCGATCGGCGTGGTGGCCAGCACCAGGCCGGCCACGAAGCCGGCCGCCCGACCGAAGTGGCGGCGCGTGAGGTCGTAGACCAGCGCGACGCTGGCCACCCCCATCAGCGCCTGCGGGACGAGCATGCTCAGCGAGTTGAAGCCGAACACCCGGGCCGACAGCGCCTGAACCCAGAGCGCGAGCGGTGGCTTGTCCACCGTCATCACGCCGCTTGCGTCGAACGAGCCGTAGAAGAACGCGTGCCAGCTCGTGGTCATCGAGCGAACCGCGGCGCTGTAGTACTCGTTCGCCCAGCCGTTGCGGCCGAGCGCCCAGAGGTTCAGCACCGCCGCGAGAACCAGCAGCGCGGCGAGCTCGGGCCGCGGCCGGCTGATTCGCAGCATTGACGCCGGACCGACGCCGCTGCGGGGACGGCGCAGGCGCGGCCGCTCGAGGGTCGCGGCGCCGGAGGTCAGTGCGCTGATCCTGGCTGAGATGTTCATGCGGGGCAGCATCGGATGCGCCGCTGGGAGCCACCCGAGCCGAAGCTGAGAGTCGGCTGGGGCGCTCTAGGCGTGCACGGGAGCCCGGGGCGCCGTTGGCGCGGGCTCGGAGGCCGGCAGCCGCACGCTGAAGCGCGCGCCGCCGCCGGGGGCGTTCGCCGCGCTCACGCGGCCGCCGTGCGCCTCCGCCACGCGGGCGACTATCGCCAGCCCCAGGCCGGCTCCGCCCTTGCCGCGTTCGCGCCCGGTCTCGGCGCGCCAGAAGCGCTGGAACAGCACGTCGGGGTCGTCGTCAGGCAGGCCGGGGCCGTGGTCGCGCACCTCGAGCAGCAGCTCGCCCGCGTCCCGGCGCAGCGCGAGCTCGATCGGGGTGCCCGTGGGGGTGTGCACGAGCGCGTTGCGAACGAGGTTGCCCACCAGCTGGCGCAGCTGGTGGGCGTCACCCGCCAGCACGGCGGGGCCGTCGGCGTCCACCTCGATGCTGCGCTCGCGGTCGGTCACCCGGGCGTCGTCGGCGGCGTCGGCCACGATCGCGGCCAGGTCGACCCGCTCGTGCGCGACCGGGCGCTGCTCCTCGAGCCGCGCGAGCGTGAGCAGGTCCTCCACCAGCACGCCCATGCGCGCGGCCTCCTCCTCGATCCGGCGCATCGCCTTCTCGGTGTTCTCCCCGTCGCGGGCCGCGCCGGTCCGGAACAGCTCGGCGTAGCCGCGGATCGAGGCAAGCGGCGTGCGCAGCTCGTGCGATGCGTCGGCCAGGAAGCGGCGCAGGCTCTCCTCGCTCGCCCGGCGTTCGGCGAAGGCGCGCTCCAGGCGAGCGAGCATCGCGTTCAGGGCCAGGCCGAGGCGCCCGACCTCGGAGCGTTCCTCGGCGGGGCTTACCCGGCGCGAGAGGTCGCCGGCGGCGATTGCGCCGGCTGTCTCCCCCATGCGCTCCAGCGGCCGCAGCCCGAGCCGCACCACGAAGAACGCAAGGGCCGCCAGGGTGAGCAGCACCCCGCCGACCACGAGCGCTTCCACCAGCAGCAACCGGTGCAGGGTCTGGTCGACCTCGCGCGTGGGCACCGCGACGATCGTGGTGCCGCCGAAGCTGGGCGACGCCAGCACCCGGAAGTGCACGTCGCTGCTGCCGCGCGCCGCGACCGTGATGAGCTTGTCGGTCGGCACGCGCTTTGGCAGCCTTGGCCGTGGAAGGCCGGTCTGCCCATAGGAGAGCGTGACGTGGCCGACCACGGCGCCTGACGTCGTGCGGCGCTCCCCGTAGGTGCCCGGCGGCAGGTCGAAGGCCGGCCGGCCCGGCCCCGGGCCGCCGTCCGGGCGCTGGCCGCCCGGACGCTGCCCGCCCGGGCGGCCGGGGAGCAGCTCGCCTCTGGGCGCGCCGAAGCCGCGCAGGTCGAGCGCCCGGTCCACGGGCGGCAGCGCGGTGCGCGCCTGCTGGTCGACCCGGTCGAGCAGGAAGGAGCGCTGCTCGGCGTAGGTGGCGCCGGCCAGGGCCACGAGGCCGATCGCCGCCAGCGCCAGCAGACCCGCGATCAGCCGCGTGCGCAGCGACACGGTCAGGCCCGCGGCGGCCGCAGCGCGTAGCCGACGCCGCGCACCGTGTGGATCAGCGGCGGGCCGTGGAGGTCGAGCTTCTTGCGCAGGTAGCTCACATAGGTCTCGAGCACGCGCGCGTCGCCCCCGAAGTCGTAGTCCCAGACGTGGTCGAGCAGCTGGTGGCGGGTGAGCACCCGGCGCGGGTTGAGCAGGAAGTAGTGCAGCAGGCGGAACTCGGTCGCGGTCAGCTCGACCGCCTGGCCCGCCCTGCTGGTCTCGCGGGTCTCCTCGTCGAGCTCGATGTCCTCGAAGGTCAGGCGGCTCGAGTCCGGCTCGGCCAGACCCGCGCGGCGGAGGATCATGCGGATACGGGCCACGAGCTCCTCGAGGCTGAACGGCTTCGTGACGTAGTCGTCGCCGCCCATCGTCAGGCCGCGCACCTTGTCCTCGGTCGAGTCGCGCGCGGTCAGGAAGATGATCGGGAGCCGGGCGCGCTCGGCGCCCAGGCGCTTCGCCACATCGAAGCCGTCCATGTCGGGGAGCATGATGTCGAGCAGCATCAGGTGCGGCCGGAAGCTCGATACCGCCGCCAGCGCGCCGCGGCCATCGGCGGCCGACTCAACACTGAAGCCCTGGTAGCGCAGCGCCATCGACACCACGTCCACGATGTTCGGCTCGTCGTCGACGACGAGGATCCGGAGTTGCTCGGGGCTCTCGACGGTCACAACTCCAATTGTGGCGATGAAGCTGGGAGAAACCTGAGAGCCGGCTGGGAAACGGGAGCCCGGCACCTGGCCGGGCTCCCGCGCCAGCATCAGTGGCCGGGGGAAGGGCCGCCGAAGGCGTTGACCGCGGTCACCTGGAACTGCTGGTTCACGAGCACCACGACCTGGCTGCCGTCCGTCTTGCGGACGTGGGCCTCATAGGGAGAGCCAGAGTCGCTGTCGGTCTCGACGCGGATGATCGTCCCGCCCGACACCTTCGCGAGCGCGGCCGCCTTCACCTGGGTCGCCGTGTCGCCGGTCAGGCGCGTCTCGGGCTTGTGCTGGGGCCGGCCACCGCCCGGAGGCGGTCCGTAACCGTTCTGGCTCGGCGCCTGCGCCTGCGCCTGCGTCGTGGACGTGGACGAGCTCGTGTTGGACGCCGCCCCGGCTATGGCCGAGGCTCCAACGGCAACCGCCGCGAGCACCGCGAGTGATGCTCCCAGCTTCGTGATCTTGCGCGACATGGCAATGCCTCCTGTTGGATGGTCAGTGCCGAGGACCGTGGCGCGGGTTGCTGGGAGGCGGCGGTGAGGAACCTGAGAGCGCGCTCAGGCGTGACAGCTGGCGTGGCTGCGGTCGAGCAGCTTCCCGCTCGAGGAGCGGAACTCGAGCGTGGCCTTGCCGGGCTCGAGCACCATGCGGAGCGCGCCCTGGAGCCCGGCGCGGCCGAAGGCGAGGCGCGAGTCCTTGCGGTTGCCGTAGAGGTTCGCGCCGCCCGCGCCGGCCACGTACTCGGTCAGCCCGCTGCGCAGGCGCATGCGCTGCAAGGTGTGGTCGTGGCCGTTCAGCACCAGGCGGGCGTGGCCCCGCAGGGCGTTCCAGAGGGGAGCTGTGTCCGGGGCGTCGCCGTGCACCGTGCCCGCGCTGTAGCGCGGCCTGTGCCAGAAGGCGATCCGGCAGGTGCCCGGGGCGGCCGCGAGCTGCTTTCGCAGCCAGCCGAGCTGAGCCGAGCCCTTGCCGTGGGCCACCTCGGAGTTCAGGTCGAGGAACTGCCAGCCGGCGAGCTTGAACGAGTAGTAGAGGCGCGGCGCGCGGCCCTTCACCTTGCGCCAGTACGGGACGAAGCCCGTACGGCGGTTGAACCACTCGTGGTTGCCGAAGGTGGGCTCGGTGATCCTGCGCAGGCGACCGTAGGTGGTGACGTAGTTCACCCGGTAGTCGGTGGCGCTGCCGACCGGATAGACGTCGCCGAGGTAGAGGAAGCGGTAGGGCTTGTCCTTTGCGATGCGGGCGGCGAGCTTCTTGGCGGCCGCGCTGCCGTCGGCGCCGTCGCCCACCGCCCACACCACGCGCTGCCCCGGCGTCGGGGCTGGGGGCGGCGCCTGTGCGGGCTCCGCGGCGCGGCTGGCTCCGCCGCCGCAACCGCCGAGCGCGGCGCACAGGAGCGCGGCTGAGGCGGCGGCTCTCATGGCAGCACGAACAGGCCGTCGCTCACGGCGCGCTCGCCCCCGCGGTCCGATGGCCGGCTGACCACGCGGCGGCCGACCGTCATCGTGGAGGAGCCGCCGCCGTCTAGGTTGACCGCGTCGCGCGCGCCCAGCGAGCGCATCAGCCGCGCCGCCTCGAACAGCGAGAGGCCCGCGCTCCAGCCGCGCCGGCGGCCGTCCACGGTCACGAGCAGGAGCCTGCCGTCGGAGCGCACGCCGGCCAGCGTACGCGGGGCGCGGGACAGGACGAACGAATTGAAGAACGAGCGCGGCGAGAAGCCCTCGGCCAGGCTGCCGAGGCACACGAGGCCGTTGCGCAGGAGGCGCGGGCCGCCGCCCACGATGGCCTGGTAGCCGGCCGGCTCCAGCCTGCGGCTGCCGGAGCGCAGCGCCAGGTCGGCGAGCGGGCGGCTGCCGGCGGGGACCGCCGAGCGCAGGAAGCTCGCCGCGTTGCCGCTACCCCAGAGCACGAAGCCGCCGGCCGGCACGCGCGTGCCGCCGGACGGGCGCGGAGCGCCGGCGACGCCGCCGCTAACCACACTCTCCGTGCCGCCGGACGGCGTGCGCGCCCCGTGCTCGTCGTCGAACAGCACCAGCTCGCTCGAGTCCGTGCACGTCAGCGCCGCGTTCGGGCGGGTGGTCGGGCGGTCGCCGCCGCGGCCGCCGCAGGCGGGGATCCGCCCGGGCCTGCGGTCGACGCCGTCGATCAGCCGCTTGCGCGACCCGGCCGTGACCTCCCCTGAGAAGCTCAGCTCCCCCACGCGCAGGCGAGCCGACACGGCGGACGGCACCAGCAGCGCCGACCTGCCCCCCACGGGCTCGCTGACCAGCCGGCCGCCCACGTCAAGCACGCCGACCGGGTTGCCGTCCACGCCGAAGAAGCCGCCGTTCACCCCCGCCAGCGCCTTCGTGCGCCGCGCCATCGCGCTCACCCGCTCGGCGCTGGCGGCGCGGGAGTTGGAGAGCACCGAGCCCAGCTTGCCGGTCAGCTTGGCCCGGTCGACCGTGAGCACGTTGATCCGCTCGGGCCCTGCGCTGCGGACGATGCGGGTCCAGGTCACGCCCGGCGCCGGGCGCTTGACGCTGCGCCGCTCGGCGCCAGCCGCCGGGGCGGCCGCTGCCAGCAGCAGACCCGCGGTCAGCCCGAGCGCCGCGAGCCTCAACCCTTGACGGCCTTCTGGAGCGCGGCCTCCAGCTCGCGCGCGCTGTAGGCGCCCTCGATGCGGGCGGCAACCCGGCCGTGCCGGTCGATCGCGAACAGCCACGGCTCGGTGGGCAGGTTGAAGGCGCTCACCTGCGGGCGGAAGCCCTGGTCCACCTGATTGTCGTTGTAGATCTCCATGTCGATCCATTTGGCATCGTCCGGGTGCTGGGCCTTCACCTGCTCGGCGATGTCCACCACCGGGCCGCAGACCCGGCTCTGGCAGAGCGCCGGAGTGGCGAAGAGCAACATGATCGGCTTCTTCCCCAACACGTCGTAGAAGTCGGAGTCGTGCATCGTCGAATGCGGGTCGCGGGTGTCGATCTTCGCCAGGTCGCCGCCCACCGAGTTCTTGGTGGGGGTGTGGATGCGCGGCGGGCGCTGGCCCACATCCGGCACCCCGCCCTTCGCGAGCACGTTCAGCGCGGGCCCGGCGGGCGTGGCCGCCACCAGGCGGTCATCGAGCCGCGCGAGGCCGAAGGTCTCGTAGCGGCCGGCCTTCGGGAAGTGCAGGTCCGCCACGTAGACCGACTTCGCCGCCGTCGGATCCGAGGACACGCTGCGGCTGAGGTACTGCGGCTGCACGTGGAGCGACTCGAAGTGCGCGGGATACGGGCCGCGCGCCGGGCCGCCCGCGGTGTTCGCCACGTACAGCGCCACCGGCGCGTCGGCGATCTGCGCGCGAGCGCGGTCGAAGAGGCCGAAGCCGAACCGGTTCGTGCCGGGCTGGAGCTGCGACACCGAGGGGGCCAGCACCGGCCCCCCGGCCGCGTACCGCTTGCGCATCTGCGCGATGGTCTTGCCGCCCGGCTTCGGGAAGTCCTGCGGGCGGGCCACGGGCGGCGGCTTCGGCGCCGGGTCGCCCTGGCCGGATCCGCCACAGCCGGGAACCAGCATGAGGGCGGCCAGGGCCGCCGCGATCGCCAAACGGCTTGGGCTCACAGCCCGGAACACCCTAGGGATCGGCTTATGGCGCAACGCCGCTCGCCCCATCCTTAACGCGATTCAAATAGCCTGCCCGGCCGTGCGCGCTGCGTTGATCACGGGGGGCTCGAGCGGGATCGGCCTGGCCATAGCCAAGATGCTCGGCGACGAGGGCTACGGCGTCACGATCTCGGCCCGCAAGCCCGACAAGCTCGAGGCTGCGGCCGAGGGCCTGAAGGGCGACGGGCTCGAGGAGGTCCAGGCGATCCCGGCCAACATGTCCGAGGAGGACGACATCAAGGCGCTCGCCGAGAAGCACCGGGAGCGCTTCGGCCGCTGCGACGTGCTGGTGAACAACGCCGGCCTCGGCATCGGCGGCGCGATCGCCGACGCTGAGACCAAGAAGCTCGACATGCAGCTC
The DNA here is from genome assembly GCA_036724195.1 of Thermoleophilaceae bacterium. Lineage (GTDB taxonomy): Bacteria > Actinomycetota > Thermoleophilia > Solirubrobacterales > Thermoleophilaceae > DATACN01. The sequence goes on along the minus strand of DAIMGB010000027.1, from coordinate 2,440 downwards.
GACGTGAACCTACGCGCGGTCTACCTGATGACGCGCGAGTGCATCCCGATGCTCAAGGAGGCGGGCGGCGAGCACGGCAAGGCGCTGATCGTGAACACCGCCTCGATCGCCGGCAAGTTCGGCCAGGGCTGGCTGGCGGCCTACTCGGCCACGAAGTTCGGCGTCGTGGGCCTGACGCAGGCGATGCACCGCGAGCTGAGCAACGAGGGCATCGCGGCCACCGCCCTCTGCCCGGGCTTCGTGGACACCAACATGACCGAGTGGGTCCGGGGTGAGGTCGACCAGGAGAACATGATCCAGCCGAGCGACATCGCCGACGCCGTGCGCTACCTGCTGCACACGTCGCCCTACTGCATCGTGCCGGAGATTCAGTTCATCCGGCCCGGCGACACGAACTAGAGTCACTCACACGCGCCGTCACCTGCCCTCCCTCGGACGACTCGCCGCGGTGGTCGCCGCGGTGCTCTTGGGCGTGGCCGCGGTAACCCCCGTAGCCGAGGGGCGCCAGCTCTCGGCCGCGCGGGCCACGTTCAAGGTGTCGCTTCAGGGGAGCTACACCGCCACGGCAACGGCTCCCTACGACTCGTGCTCGCGCTGGGAGCCGCGAGCCGATCGGCCCGGTGAGTACGAGCTGAAGTCGTTCACGATGACCGCGAAGGCCACCGAGACCGCGAAGCTCCACACGACGAAGCCCGCGATCCTCAGGCTAGCTGGGCCCTACGGGGGCATTCCGCTCACCGTCGAGGGCCAGCACTACGGGCGGGAGACCGTGGCGATCGACCGCTCGAGCAACGTCCACTCCGAGGACGGCGCACCCGACGGATGCGAGTCGGGATACGAACCGGGCTCGCCCCAGCAGTCTTTCCCCGGGGACTGCGGCTCCCGGTCGCGCAAGCCCGGCACCGCCGCGGGCTCCAGCGGAGGGCGCAGCAATCGCGCGAAGATCTCGATCTTCGCCGGCTACTCGCTCAGCGATCCCTTCCATGCCTGCCAGCTGCCCGGCGGCGTTGTCTTCGACAGCCTTCAGAGCAAGGCCGAGCGCGCGGCGCTCCGCAAGACCCGGCCGCGCGTCTCGAGGCTGTTCTCGGGCTCGAGCAGGATCGTCGAGCACGGCAGCGCCACCGCGCACGGCGTGGCTGACAAGGGCAGCAAGGCCGCCTACACGATGCACGTGAAGGTCACCGTGCGCCGGTCGAAGCTCCAACGGGCGAGGAACGGCTAGACGGGCTCGAGCTCGTGCTCGGCCGAGTCGCGCCGGACGCGCTCGCGCTCCATCGCCTCCGCCTCGCGCACGGCCAGCTCGAACTCGTCGAGGCGGCGGAACGGCCGCAGCCAGGCCCAGCCCTCCCGCGCGCGCAGCTCGGCGCCGCGGTGACGCTCGCCAGTGTCCGCGATCCTGCGCTTGCGCGACGCCTTGTGCTCGGCCACGGCCTCCGACAGCTCGGTGTAGCCGGGCTCGTCGAGGGTGATGCTGGCCTCGAGCATGGTCCGCAGCGTGCGCAGCTCGCGCTCTGACGCCGGGCGCGGCTTGCGTACGCGCGTGTAGCGGTCCCAGGCGCGAGCGAAACTCGCCAGGCTGGTGCGCCGGCCCCTGCGGTGGGCAGCCAGCATCGGGCAGACGCCGCCGTCGCGGTCGACGTAGGCGCCGACGATGATCCGGCTCGCGTGCATCCCCTCCAGCATCGCCTTGCGGGCGTCGAGGGGCAGGCAATCGATAGCTATTCGCAGCTCATGGGCCGGCCTGCGGTTACGCATCTCCTGTTAGATATCGGCCGCTGGCCGTGAGCGCCAGCCACGAAAGGAGACTTGCAGCGATGAGGCTTGGCATCAACGTCGGTTACTGGGGCCTCGGCCTCACCGCGGGTCAGCAGATCGAGCTCGTCAAGGAGGCGGAGTCCGCGGGCTTCGACTCGGTCTGGGCGGCGGAGGCCTACGGCTCGGACGCGGCGACCGTGCTCGCCTGGATCGCGGCACAGACCGAGACGATCAAGCTCGGCTCGGCGATCTTCCAGATCCCGGCTCGCTCCCCGGCGATGACGGCGATGACCGCTGCCACGCTCGACCAGCTCTCGGACGGCCGCGTGATCGTGGGCCTCGGCTCGTCCGGGCCGCAGGTGGCCGAGGGCTGGCACGGGCAGCGCTTCGCCAAGCAGCTCCAGCGCACGCGCGAGTACGTGGAGATCCTGCGCAAGACGCTGGCCCGCGAGCGACTCGAGTACGACGGCGAGATCTACACCCTCCCCCTCCCGGACGGCCCGGGCAAGGCGCTGAAGCTGATGATCGGCACCGTGCAGGAGCGGATCCCGATCTACATCGCGGCGATCGGCCCGAAGAACACCACGCTCACCGGCGAGATCGCCGACGGCTGGATCCCCACGTTCTTCTCGCCCGAGCACGTCGGCGAGTTCAGGGAGCTGCTCGAGGAGGGCGCCAAGGAGGG
>DAIMGB010000026.1:0-10451 GCA_036724195.1 Thermoleophilaceae bacterium | reverse complement strand
TCCAGGCCACCGGCGCGATCGCCGGCACGCTGAAGTGCTCGAACGAGTTGAGCATGCCCACGACCACGCCCGAGAGCGCCAGCATCAGCACGATCGGGAACATCAGCCGCGCGAGGTTCACGGTGAGGTCCGCGAGCATGGGGTTGTCGTCGAAGCCGGGCGTGAACACCCCCATGATCGGCCGCGCCAGCAGGATGAACACGAGCGTGAGCGCCCCGAGCACGAGGCAGATCAGGAAGAACAGGCTCGAGGCCACCCGGAACGCCTCCTTGCGCTCGCCCTTCTCCAGCAGCTCGGTGAACACCGGCACGAAGGCGCCCTGGAGCGCCGAGTCTGCGAACAGCGCCCGCACCAGGTTCGGCACCTGGAAGGCGATCGTGAACGCCGACATCGCGCCGGAGACGCCGAACAGGCTGGCCGCCACCACCTCGCGTACCAGCCCGAGCACCCTGGAGAGCCCGGTGGCGATCGAGAAGAAGGCGGTACTGCGAGCCAGGCGGCGACCTTGGCCGCGATCGCTCACGCTACAGTCCTCCGGTGGCCAACATCGCTTCACAAGAAAAGCGGATCCACCGGGCGGAGCGCGAACGGCTCGAGAACCGGCGCCGCACGTCGCAGGTGAAGACCTGGTTCCACAGGCTCGAATCAGCCGTGGAGTCGGGCGACTCCACCAAGGCCGACGAGGAGCTCCGCTCGCTCGTCTCGCGGATCGACAAGGCCGCCAAGAGCGGCGGCCTTCACAGCAACAACGCCTCACGGAAAAAGGCGCGCGCAGCGCGGTTGCGCGCCCGCATCAGCGCTTAACAGGACCTTCGCCCCCCTCCCTTCGCAGGGGGTAGGCTGCCCCGATGGGGGAGCCGGATTGGGCGCTGTCGCGGCGGGAGTTCATCGAGCGCACTGCCTACGCCGCCGGGCTCGCAGGAGTTGCGGGCCTGCCGCTGGAGACCCTCCTGGCGCAGCAGGCGCAGGCCTCGATCCGCAGCCACCGCCTTCCGACGCCGCGCAACGTGCCGATCGACCACTTCGTGCTCCTGATGATGGAGAACCGGTCGTTCGACACCTACTTCGGCTGGCTCCACGGCCAGGCGGACGGTGTCCAGAACCAGACCTACCCCGACCCGCAGGGCAACCCGGTGCCAACCCGCTCGCATTCGGCCCTCGGCACGGGAGGCACCGAGTGGAAGGGCTGCGGCCACCCCGACCCCGGTCACGGCTGGGACAACGGCCGGGCGCAGCTCAACGGGGGCTTCCTGGCGCCGGGCTCGGGCAACGACATCCTCGCCATGACCTATTACAATCAGGGTGAGCTCGGCTTCCTGCACGAGGCGGCGCACAAGTACACGCTGTACGACCGCTACTTCTGCTCGCTTCTCTCCTCGACCTACCCGAACCGCTACTACAAGTGGTCCGCCCAGTCCGGGGGGAAGATCAACAACGACCCGCCGGTGGGCTCCGCCGGCAACCAGTGGGAGACGATCTTCGACCGCGCCATCCCGCGCGGCGTGAGCGCCCGGTACTACGCCTCGGACCTGGCCTTCTCGGCCGTCTGGGGCGCTCGCGGGGCCTCCTGGACCAACCCGATCTCGCGCTACTACGACGACTGCAAGGCCGGCACCCTGCCGAACATCACGATCGTCGACCCGCCGTTCAAGGACGGCAGCGGCGGCGACGGCAACTCGGCCGACGAGCACCCGCTCGGCGACGTGCGCCTGGGCCAGGCCTTCATGGCCGACGTGGTGAACGCGTTCGTCGCCTCGCCGAACTACCGCCGCGGCGCCCTCTTCATCGTCTACGACGAGTGGGGCGGCTTCTTCGACCACGTGCGCCCGCCGCGGGTGCCCGACGACCGCGCCAGCCGCGACCTCAACACCGACTTCGGCCAGATGGGCTTCCGCGTTCCGGCGGTGAGCGTGTCCCCCTACACGCGTGCCCCCAGGACCGCCAAGGGCTTCCAGGTCGACCACGGAATCCACGGCCACGAGTCGATCCTGAAGCTGATCTCCTACCGCTTCGGCCTCGGCGCCCTGAACCGCAGGCACCGGTACGCGCGCAACATCGGGCACAGCTTCAACTGGAAGCGCCCGGACTTCGACCCGCCGCAGCTGCCCGACCCGCCGACCATCACCACCGCGCCGTGCTCTCTGGGCGGCGGTGACGTGCAGGACTCCCAGCAGGCGCACGCCAACGACCTCGCGACGCTCGAGGCGCTGTCCGAGCGCGTGGGCGTGCCGGTGTACGAGGGGAAGCCCGACCAGATCTTCACGAAGCCCGACGCGGTGCGTAAGGGGCTAGCCGCCGCGAAGCGCAGGGAGCGCCGGCGCCAGCACGCCCACGCCGTGGCCGCCGCGAAGAAGAAGCACCACCGGCACTAGGCGCCGGGCGGGAGCACCAGGGTCTCGCAGTTGATCACGCCGTCCTCGGCGCCGTCGAGGAAGACGGTGTCCTTGCCGGGACCGCAGTCGATGAAGTCGTCGCCGGCGTTGTCGCGGGCGTCGATCCGGTCGTTGCCGTCGCCGCCGATCAGCTCGTCTTCGCCGGCGCCGCCGCTCAGCCGGTCGTTGCCTGGGCCGCCGTCAAGGTGGTCGAAGCCGCGGCCGGCCTTCAGCCGGTCGTTGCCGGTGTCGCCCGCGAGCGTGTTGTCGCCCGTGCCGCCGTCGAGCCGGTCGTTGCCGGAGCCGCCAGTCAGGACGTCGTTGCTGCTTCCGCCCGACAGCAGGTCGTTGCCGCTCCCGCCGACCAGCGTGTCCTTGCCGGAGCTGCCGAAGATCCGGTCCTTCGAGGCGCCGCCATTCAACTTGTCGTTGCCCCTGTTGCCGGCCAGCGTGTCCTTGCCGGCGTTGCCCGACAGGCGGTCGTTGCCGCTGCCGCCGAGCTCGCGGTCGTTCCCGGGGCCGCCCAGCAGCTGATCCTTGCCCTTGCCGCCCACCAGCCGGTCGTTGCCGCGGCCGCCGCGGAGCACGTCGTTGCCGCCGCCGCCGCGCAGCAGGTCGGCCTTGCGGGTGCCGTTCAGGTGGTCGCGGTGCTTGGTGCCGTTCACCGTGCGGCCGAGCGCCGCCACCGCCGGCGCGAGGAGGGCGAGCATCGCCAGCGCGGCCACCGCCCATCCCGCGTGTCGGCGAACCCCCACGGCGCCAGCCTAATCGGCGTGGGCCGCCTCGTGCCGCGGTGGCTAGGCCGCGGCGCGGTGAAGCGCCAGCGTGAAGGCGGTGTCCTCGTCGAGCGGGCGCTCGCCGCCGCCTCGTAGCTCCACCTCGAGGTCGGCCAGCACGCAGAGGGCGCGCTCCAGCAGGGCGCGGTCGGCCTTCTTCGCGCGGGCGACGGTCTTCTTCGCGAGCCACGGCGGCGCCTTGAGCGCCGCGGCGGCCTTCTGCTCGGGCATGCCGCGCTCGAGCAGAGCGGCGGCGGTGTGCACCTCGCGCAGCCGGCGCACGATCGGGAACATCAGCCGGGCGGGCCGCTCGCCATGGGAGTCGAGCTCCTCGGCCAGAGCCAGCGCGGCGCGCAGGTCGCCGGCCACGAGCGCGTCCGCCAGATCGTAAACCTGCGGCGCGGCGTCGCCGGCGGAGAAGCGCTCGACGTCGGCGGCGCTGGCGCTGGCGCTCGGATGGACCGCCAGGGCGAGCTTCTCGAGCTCGCGCGCGATCCGCTGCTGGCCGGGCCCTGCCAGCGCGACGAGCGCCTTCGCGGCCTCGCCGTCGAGCTGCAGGCCGGCCTCGCGGGCGCGATCGGTGGTCCAGCGCGGCAGCTCCCAGGTCTTCGGGGCCGCCTCCTCACGCACCTCGCCGCCGGCCTTCTCGACGAGCTTCAGCAGCTGCTTGAGCGGCTTCCCGCGCACGATCAGCACGAGCACTGTGCCCTCGGTCGGCTGGGCCAGCGCCTGCTCGAGCGGCTCGAGCTGAGCGGCCTTCCAGCCGCCGGCGTCGTCCACGAGCAGGTAGCGCGTGCCAGTGTCGAAGGTGAGCGCCGCGAGCGAGGCGGCCACCTCGTCGGCCGGGTCCGAGCGCCCGTCGAACAGCTCGAGCCCGCCTGGCCCGCGCTCGGTCTCGGCGCGCCGGCGCACCCGGGTACGCCAGGAGTCGATCCGGGCGTCGTCGTCGCCGTGCACGAGGTAGAGGGGCTTCAGGTCGGCCACTTCGTTCATCCTACGAGCCGGGCCCCATGGAACAGCGAGTCAGCCTCATAACCCTCGGCGTCACGGACCTCGAGCGGGCCAAGCGCTTCTATCTGGCGCTCGGCTGGAGCACCGACACCGACCCGTCCATGGACGTGGTCTTCTTCCAGTCAGGCGGGATGGTCGTCGCGCTCTGGGCCCGCGAGCAGCTGGCCGAGGACAGCGCCGTGTCCGACCCTGGCGGCTGGGGCGGCGTCACCCTCGCCTACAACACGCGCTCGCCCGAGGAGGTCGACCGCGTGATCGAGGAGGCGCGGGCGGCCGGTGCGGAGATCGGCCGCGAGCCCGGCGAGACCTTCTGGGGCGGCTACTCGGGCGTCTTCATCGATCCGGACGGCCACCCGTGGGAGGTCGCCCACAACCCGCGCTGGACGATCGAGGACGACGGCTCGGTGACGCTGCCGGACTAGCGCTCGGTAGTCACCCGCAGCCCCGCGGGGCTCACGCTGAGCGACACGGTGCCGTCGCGGTCGGTGCGGTAGGTGCGGATGCCCGCGCGGCGGAGCGCGGTGAGCGTGGACGGCGCTGGGTGGCCGTAGCTGTTGCCCTTCCCCACCTCGATCCCGGCCAGCTGTGGGCGCAGGCGCCGCAGCACCTCGGGCAGGCCGGAGTCGGAGCTGCCGTGGTGGGGCACCTTCATCGCCTCCACGCGCGGCAGCGCGAGCGGCAGCAGCGCCTCGCTCTCGGCGTCGGCCGACAGCAGCAGGTCGAAGCCGCCCTCGCTGACGATCGCCACCACCCCGCGGGGGTTCGGGTCGTCGGATGGCGGGCCGGGCGGCCGCGGCGGCGGCGAGAGCACCCGGATCGTGAAGGCCCCGGCCCTCACGGCCATCGGGGCCACCGCCTTGACGCGCCGGATGCCGCGCCGGTCGGCTTCGGCGAGCAGGCGCAGAAAGCCCGGGTCGCGCGTGCCGTCGGCGTTCTCGAGCAGCAGGCTGGCCGGGACCCGCTGCAGCACGTCGGCCAGGCCGCCCTGGTGGTCGCGCGACTGGTGCGTGGCCACGACGAGGGCCAGCCGCCTGACGCCGGCCTGGCGCAGGAGCCTGACCGTGTGCGCCTCGGGAGGGCCGCCGTCGAAGAGCAGCGCTGTGCCGCGCGGGTCCTGGATCAGCGTCGCGTCACCCTGTCCGACGTCGAGGAAGCGCACGGTGAGCAGCTTCGGCGGCCCGGGCGGGGCCAGCGCCCAGCCACCCGCGAGCAGCATTAGGACCGCGGCCAGCGCGAGCGCGGCGGCCCTCCTCGCGGCCGGCAGGCGCCGCCAGGTGGCGGTTGCCGCCTCGGCGCGCGGGCCCAGCGGCCGCACGGCGCGGCGCAGCGCGACCACGGCGGCGCCGAGCGCTGCATAGGACGCGCCCAGCGCAAGCGGCGAGCGCAGCGGGAGCTTCAGCTGGCCGCCGGGAAGCACGGCGAAGCGATCGGCCAGCCAGGCGATGTAGGCGACCGGCGCCCGGGCGAGCCGGCCCAGCGCGGGCGCGAGCACGGCGCTGGCGTCGCCGAAGGGCGACCCCAGGGCCGCCAGCTGCCCGACCGCGGCTTCGACCATCCCGAGCCACATGGCCGGCGCGACCGCCGGCAGGGCGAGCAGGTTGGCGGGCAGCCCCGCGAGCGGGGCGTAGCCGAAGTGATGCGCAAGCAGCGGCGCCGTTGCGAGCGTTGCGACGAGCGTGAGCGCGGCCCCGTCGGCGAGACCCTCGACGGCGCGGCGCCGCAGGCGCGCGCGTTGGGCCCGGCGCTGGGGACCGCCTTCGGGGAGCAGTTCGCCGGTGGCCCGCCGGGCCAGCGCCTGCAGCGGCGGGACCAACCAGACGATGCCGGCCACGGCCGCGAACGAGAGCTGCCAACCGGGATCGCCTGCCGCGCGCGGGTTGAGGCCGAGCGTGGCCGCGGCGGCAAGCAGCAGTGCGTAGGCGCGCGAGGCCGGCCGTGAGCTGGCCATCGCCACGACTCCCGCAGCCCCCATCACGCCCGCGCGTTGCAGTGAGGGGCCCGCGCCGGCGAGCGGCACGTAGACCGCGATCAGGCACAGCAGGACGGCGCAGCGAGCCCGAATGCCGAGTCCGGCAACGGACAGCCCGGGCAGCGCCAGCGCGGCGAGCAACATCACGTTCTGGCCGCTGACCGCCAAAAGATGTGCGAGCCCCGAGGCGCGAAACGAGTCGCGGACGGGCTCGGCGATCGCCTCGTCCTCGCCGAGCACCATGCCGCGCAGGAGGTCCGCCTCCGGGCCCGGCAGTCCGGCGACGATCGCGCGCTCGGCGCGCCGGCGCATCCGGTCGACCGCGCCAGCGATGCCGCCGCGGCGCCGGCCCGTGGGGCGGGCCTGGTCGAGCAGGAGCTCTCCGGCGACGCCCCGCCGACGCAGGTACGCCGCGAACTCCGTGGCGCGGCCCCTCGTTGCGAGGCGCCGCAGCCGACCGCGAACCACCAGCTCGTCGCCGATCGACTGGCCCGCGGACCAGTGCCCCCAGCGCGGGATTCGCACCAGCAGCCGCGCGCCACGCAGCCGGCCTTCCCGCACTCCCGCCTCGACCGAAGCGCCGAACGCGCCCGCCCGCGGCCGGCCAAGGGCGACCACCCGCGCCAGTAACGGATCGCCGTCCCGAATCCGCGCGGCCGGCGCGTCGATGGCGGCCAGCCGCGCCTGGCCGGCGGCCCCGCCGCCCAGCACGAGGAGCGTTCCGGCCGCAGCGAGCGGGAGGAGCCCGTGAGTCGAGCGCCCCGGGCCGCCGGGGCCCATCCCCGCGCCGGCGCGCATCGCCGCGGCTGCGCATGGCGGCAGTGCCGCCGCCGCCGCCGCCGCCGCTACCGCCGTGCCTCCAGCCGGGGAGAGGGCCAGGCCCAGGGCCAGCGCGGCCATGCCCAGGTGCCAGGCGCGGCCGCGGAGCCTTTGGGTCAGGGGCCGACCGCCTTGCGGAGCGTCTCGAAGCGCTTCTCGCCGATGCCCTCAACGTCACGCAGCTGGCCCACCGAGCGAAAGCCCCCGTGAGCGTCGCGGTACTGGATGATCCGCTTGGCCAGCGTGGGCCCGATGCCGTCGAGGCCGTCGAGCTGCTCGGCCGTCGCGCTCGCCAGGCTGACCTTCGCGCCAGTGGACGCAGCGGCGGACGCCTCGCCGGCGACGGCGATGGGAGCCGCCCCCAGCTGGGGCACGACGATCTGCTGCCCATCCTCCAGGCGAGCGGCGAGGTTGACCTTCGTGAGGTCCGCGCGGTGCGCGGCGCCACCCGCGAGGTCGATCGCCGACGCGACCCGCGCTCCCGGCGCCAGCCGGTAGAGACCGGGCCTCCGCACGCGCCCGGCCACGTGCACGTAGAGCTTGGCTCCCACCCGGGAGCCGGTGTTAGGCCCAACTGCATGAGCCTCGAGCGGCGCCGCCGGGCCTGTCGCCACCTGCACGGGCGCCCCGGCTCCCGAGCCCGCGCCGCCGCCCAGCACGTGAACCGCAGCGACCACGATCAGCACCGCCGCCAGGGCCCACCAGAACCACTGTCCGCGCACGCGCTCCATGGGGCAGCGACGCTAGAAATCGAGAGCGCACCGGTGGGCGCGCGAACGTTACGGCTGGGCTACTAGCGGACCTCGAAGTCCGACAGGCCCTCGGGCTCGCGGTCCTCGACGTCCACGTCCTTGACGTCGGCCTGGCTCGGGCCGCCCTTGGAGAAGTCCACAAGCGCCTGCACGTCGCCCGGGTCGCCCTCGAAGAGGGCCTCGACCGCGCCGTCGGAGCGGTTCGTGACCCAACCGGCGACGCCGCGCCGATCGGCCTCGCTCTGGGTCGAGTCGCGGAAGAAGACGCCCTGCACGTCGCCGCGCACCACCACCCGCTTTGCCACCCGCTCGCCGTTCACGACGATCGCCCGAGCGCGCTCAGCGCCAGGAACTCGTAGGCCACGTTCGCCGCGAGCAGGGCGGTGGCCTGGCCGGGGCCGTCGTACGGGGGCGACACCTCCACCAGGTCGAAGCCCACGAAGCGCGGCCCGCCGGCGAGCGAACGCAGCAGCGCGAGCGCCTCGTGCCCCAGCAGCCCCGCAACCTCCGGTGTGCCCGTGGCAGGCGCGAAGGCCGGGTCGATCACGTCGATGTCGAAGGACAAGAACGCCGGTGCGTCGCCGACCTTGCCCCGCACGCGCGCCGCATAGTCGGCCGGGTCCATGACGCGCAGCTCGGGGCCCGGGATCACCTCGAAGCCGAGCTCGCCCGGCGCCGCGATGTCGGCCTCGCCGTAGACCGGCCCGCGCATGCCCGCCAGCAGCGAGCGCTCCGGCTGCAGCAGCCCCTCCTCCACCGCTCGCCGAAACGGCGTTCCGTGGAAGAGGCGCTCGCCGTAGTACTGGTCCCACACGTCGGCGTGGGCGTCGAGCAGCACGAGCGCGAGCGGCCCGTGCCTGGCGGCGTGCGCGCGCAGCTCGCCCAGGACGATCGAGTGGTCGCCGCCCAGCACGATCGGGGTGATCCCCGCCCCCACCAGCGGCTCGAGCCCACCAGCGATCTGCCCCATCGTGCGCTCGGCGTTCCCGGGCGTGACGTCGAGGTCGCCCCAGTCGACCACCGACTGGTTGGCGAACACGTCCACTCCGAGCGGCGGGTGGTAGGGCCGCAGCAGCGTGGAGCCCGCGCGGATCCCCTCAGGCCCGAAGCGCGCGCCGGCGCGGTAGCTCGTGGCCGTGTCGAACGGCACCCCTACCACCGCAACGTCCACCTCGTCGGCCTCACGCACATGTGGAAGCCGCGCGAAGGTGCGGATCCCGCTGTAGCGCGGCGCGCGCGTGGCGTCGGGCGGCCCGTAGCGCGGGGTCATCGCTCTGCCGCCACCCGCACGGTGCGCAGCCTGCGGTCGCTCGGCCCGCGCAGGCTGCCGCCGTGGTCGAGCGCCTCCTGCACGTAGTCGAGCGTCTCGGCGCTGAGGCGCTCCCCCGGCAGCACGTTCGGGATCCCCGGCGGATAGGCCGCCAGCGACTCCGCCGCCACGCGGCCGACCGCCTCCCGCGCGGGCACGACCTCCTGGGGGCCGAAGAACGCCTCGCGCGGCGTCATCACGAGCTCGCCCCAGGGCGGCGGCGGCGCGAAGTCTTCGTGCGCGCCGGCGGGGTGGTCGGGCAGCTCGGCGATCACATGGCGCAGCCCGCCCACGAGTTGCCTGCCCTGCTTCGCCACGTCCTCGCCCATGCCGAACACTCCCACCAGCACATTCTCGCCCGCCAGCTCCATGTTCACGTCGTCGCGATGCTTGAGCAGGCTGGCGAGCTCGTAGCCGTTGGACCCCGTGCCCCGCACGTCGATCACCAGGCGCAGCGGGTCGTAGTCGAACACCCCGGGCGCGCCGCGCAGGCGCTCGTCGAACACGTCGAGCCCGTCGATGTCGCGGATCGCCTCGCGCACCACCTCGAGCGAGGCCATCGTCTCGCCGAGCAGCTGAGCGCCGTCGACGGCCGCGTGGCGGCGCGCCGCGTCGAGCGAGCCCCCCAGCAGCGAGCTCGGGCTCGTGGACTCCATCAGCGTCACGCAGCGGTCGACCACGTGCTCGTCGAGCCGCTCGCTGGCGCCCAGGTGCACGATGGCCGACTGCGTGAGGCTGCCCACGACCTTGTGAACGCTTGACACCGCCAGGTCGGCGCCCAGTGACAGCGCGTGAGCCGGAAGCGTTTCGTGGAAGGGGAAGTGCGAGCCCCAGGCCTCGTCCACGATCAGGGGCAGGCCGCGAGCGTGCGTGACCTCGGCAAGCGAAGCCACGTCGGCGGTGGCGCCGAAGTAGGTGGGCGACACGACGGTGGCGCCCACCGCGCCGGGCGTGGCGTCGAGCGCCCGCTCGAGCGACTCTGGCGTCAGGCAGTGCGCGATCCGCAGCTCCGGATCGAGCTCCGGCGCCACGAACGTGGGCCGCAGGCCCGACAGCACCAGCGCGTCGATGGTGCTCGAGTGCGCGTTGCGCTGCACCACCACCTCGGCCCCCATGTGGGCCAGCGTGAGCATGGCCACGTGGTTGGCCTGCGAGGCGCCGTTCACGAGGAACCAGCTGCGCGTGGCACCCCAGGCCTCCGCGGCCAGCTCCTGCGCCCGCTCGAACGGCGTCGGGTCGGGTGGCGCGACGTCGATGCCCTCCACCAGCGCCGGGATGTCGAAGGCGAGCGCCTTCAACCCGATCGCCTCGAGCAGCCCGGGATCAGCGCCCTGGCCGCCCTTGTGGCCGGGCACGTGGAAGCGGCCGGGATCGCGCTCGGCGTACGCCCTCAGCGCGTCGAGATAGGGCGCTTCGGACTGGTCAGCGCCGGGCGGCGGCATC
>DAIMGB010000025.1:0-10452 GCA_036724195.1 Thermoleophilaceae bacterium | reverse complement strand
GGCCTAGGCCCGGCAGATCTGCTCTTCGAGCTCCGGCGAGAGCCTGCGCGCGCCCGACCGGGCCGCGGCGGCCGGCGAACAACCGGCCGACGCGCCCGCAATCGAGCGTCTTGTCCGGGACCGGCCGGCGGCGACACACCCGCTCGCAGGCACCGCCTGCTCGCTAACGTCGCAGCCACCGGCTCCTCCCAGTCCCGGCGCATGGCTCACGGCGGCAGGCGGGGCGCTCGGGGGCTTGGGCGCAGGGGAGTCGCCCAGGCCGTATTCGCCAAGCGTTGAGAACTCGACGACCATGTCGAGCGCGGTGCCGAGCCGCTCTGTGAACCGGGGGAACATGCGTTCGGAAAGCTACGATCGGGCGCGGACGGAAGGCCCGATCCTGCAACTTCGCTTGCAGCCGTTCGGAGGAGCGCAGCCCGATCGCTGATCGGGCGAGCACCGGACGGTCTGCTCAGGGGGAGAGGGTGGCCGCAAAAAGCGCCGCCAGCACCACGGTTCCGACCGTGAGCCAGGCCACGTAATCGGGCACCAGGCCCGTGTGGAGCGCCCTCAGCCGGCCCAGGAAAGCGCCCGCGGCCCCCTCGACAGAGACGAGCGCAGTGCCGCGCAGCCGGCCCCGGAACAGCGCCGCGGCCGCCAGCGCGACGGCGAAGAGCACGGATGCGATCCCGACCCCCACGCCCATGGCGTCCACGGAGTGGGCCGCCACGTGCACCGGCGGCGCTCCGGTGGCGCCGTGCAGCACCGACGCCGCGTAGGCGGAGCGGTCGACGAACTGGGCGGCTGCCCGCTCGGCGTGCTGGCCGAGGCCCGGCACGAAGCTCAGTCCCAGCCCGGCCACCGCCAGCGCGACGGCGGGCACGGTCATCGTGCGCGGCACGCGATCGTGGCGGTACTCCAGCTCGGGGTCCGTCTCATCGGGGGAGGGCTCGTCGCTCGACAGCCGATCGTGGGCGGGGCCGAGGCCCAGGAAGACCCTGCCGGCGGCTCGTAGCAGCGCGCCGCCGGTGAGCGCTGAGCTGAGCAGGAACACGATGGAGACCCACCACAGGCCGGCGTCTTTCGCGGCCGACTCCACGAGCGTCTTCCCGAAGAAGGGGCCGAAGGGCGGGAGTGACGCGACCGCCAGCGCGCAGATCGCGAACAGCGGCCCGGTGAGCTTCAGCGCGCGCCCGCGGCCACGCAGGCGCAGCTCGTCCACGTTCTCGCGCAGGTGCTGGATCACGCCCACCGACACGAACAGCGCGGCCTTCACGCACCCGTCGGCCACCACGAACAGGGCGGTGCCCGCCAGCCCGGCGGCGTCGAACAGGCCCAGCCCGATCAGGAACAGGCCCACGTGGCTGACCGTGGCGAAGGCGAGCATCCGCTTCAGGTGGCGCTGGCCGAAGCACATGGCCGCACCCAGCAGGGCGGTCAGCGTGCCCGCGCCCACCAGCACGGCCTGCAATCCCGGATCGCCGGGGTCGAGCACGCCCGAGAAGACCGTCCAGTAGACCCGCGCCAGCGCGTAGAGGCCGAGCTCGCTCATGGCCGCCGAGAGCAGCAGGCAGACCGGCGTGGGGGCCACCGAGTAGGCGTCGGCCAGCCAGAAGTGGAAGGGCACCACCGCCGCCTTGACGAGGAAGCCGACGGCGATCAGCGTGAACGACACGATCACGAGGCCGTCCGGCGAGTGGCCGGCCAGCGACGCGCCGATCTGAGCCATGTTCAGCGCGCCCGTGCGCCCGTACAGCAGGGCGATCCCGATCAGGATGAAGAAGGCGCCGATCGTGTTGGTGACCGCGAAGTTCAGCGCGCCCTGGAGCGGGCCCTCCTCCTCGATGTCGTAGGCCACGAGCGCGTAGGCGGCCACGCTCATCAGCTCGAAGAACACGAACAGGTTGAACAGGTCGCCCGTGTAGCCGAAGCCCAGCATCCCGGCCAGGAACACGAGCATCAGCGCGTGGAAGAGCGGGCCGACCACCACGAAGTAGCGCCACGAGAACACGAACGCGGTCACGAACAGCAGCGCGCAGAACAGGCCCAGGCCGGCGCTCAGCTGGTCGATGGCGAACGACACGCCGATCGCCACCCCGTTGCGCGGCTCCCAGCCGCCGAACCAGTAGACGATGCGCCCCTTGGACGCCTCGTGCAGCAGAAGCGCGCAGAACACGGCCGATGTGGACGCGGCGAGCAGCGATGCCACGTCCACCACCCGTCGCGGGATCAGCCAGGACGTGCCCACCAGCAGCGCCGCCGTGGTCATCGGCACGGCGACCGCCAGGGGCGCCAGCTCACCCACGGCGGCTCCCGGGGCGCAGCTCCTCGGGGTCGAGCGTGCCGTAGCGCTTGTGCGCCTGGACGGCCAGGGAAAGCAGCAGCGCCGTCACCGTCACGCCCACCACCACGTCGGTGAGCGTGAGCGCCTGCACCACTGGGTCGACCGCCCGGGTGCCAACGGGCACGGTGTCGAAGATCGGCGCTACCGCGTCCTTCTTGTAGCCGATCGACAGCAGCACCAGGTACGACGCCGATTGCACCACCGCCAGGCACATCACGAGATGGACGAGGTTGCGGCTGGTGACCACGCCGTAGAGGCCGATCACCACGATCCAGGCCGCGACCGCATAGGGAAGGAAGCTCATGGCCCCTTCCGCTTGCGGCCGCCCGACGTGCCGCGCCTGACCAGCGTCTGCAGCAGGAACTCGGACAGCATGAAGGCGAAGCCGCCGGTGACCGCCAGCCCTACTGCCACGTTGCTGAAGGGGATCAGGCCGGCCGAGTTGAGCTGGCCGGGCGTGCCCTTGCCGAGCACGTTCTCGAAGAACGCGGTGCCGAAGACGAGGCCGGCGAGGCCGATCAGCACGAAGCCCACCGCGCCGGCGCCCTCCGCGGCCTCGATCAGCTCGGTCGGGCCGACGCGGCGCATCGTCATGTAGTCAGCAGAGAGGTAGGTCAGCAGGAGCGCGGTGGCGAGGATCACCCCGCCCTGGAAGCCGCCGCCGGGCGCCTGGTGGCCGTGCAGGACCACGTAGATGCCCACCAGCACGGTGGGCGCCACCAGGCCGAGGCCCGCCACGCGGATGGCCAGGCTCGTCTCGGGCACCCGCCTGCCGGGGGCGTCGTCGTCGGGGTCACGGGAGCTCTCCCCGTGCAGCGTGCGCAGCAGGCTGGCCACGCCCACCACGGCGGCGAAAAGGATGAACTCCTCGCCGAGCGTGTCGATGGCCCGGTAGTCGAAGTTCACCGCCGTGACGACGTCGGTGTTGGAGCGCTCCGGCACGGCGATCTTGTTGAGGATGTCGCCGTAGGGGCCCACGTAGTGGCCGAAGTCGGGCAGCCCGGAGAAGCCCCAGATCAGGTAGATGAACAGCCCCGCGCCGGCCACGAGGAACACGTAGAGGCGCACCTTGGGCGTCACTCGCCGCGCTCCTCGGCCTCGTCGTCGGCCTCAATCGCCTTCACCTTGGCCAGCGCCAGCAGCACCATGAGCGGCAGCGCCACGGCGCCGACGGCGGTCTGGGACAGGGCCACGTCCGGCGACTGGAAGACGAAGAAGAGCACGCCGAGGACGAGGCCATAGAGGCTCACCACCATCGCCTGGCGCAACGGGTCGCGGGTCAGGGCGACCGCGGGGGCCACCACCGCCACCAGCACCAGCACTAGCGGCTGGAGGACTTCGATGGGTGCTCCTTTCGCTCGGCCTCGCTCGAGAGGATCACGAAGCGCCCGTGGTCGCGGACTCGGCCCGCTCGCGCCGTGGCATGCAGCACCACCGGCCCGGTGCCCAGCATCACGATCGCCACCAGCACGGCCTTGATGCCCGCGGAGGAAAGCGGCTCCTGCACCAGCACGGCGCCGGCCAGCGCGATCGGCGCGATGACCGTGGCCGGCCCGGTGAAGTGCAGCTTGTCCCACGAGTTGCGCGCCAGCACGAGGCCGGCGCAGCTCAGCGCCACCGATGCCGCGCCCACGGCCAGCAGCAGGCCCACGGCCACGTCGCCCACGCTCACACCCAGCGCTCCAGGAAACGGGCGAAGGCGAGCGAGCCGGCGAAGGACAGCAGCGCGCTCACGAGCGCCAGGTCCATGAACGAGTCGTGGTGCAGCCCCTGGGCGATGCACAGCAGCACGAGCGTGGTGATGGTGGAGGCCAGCTCGAGGGCTCCGAGCGCGCCAACGATCTCGGCGTGCACGACCACCCACAGGCACGGCCCGAGGCCCACCATCAGCACCACGGCGGCGACCAGGAAGATGTTCATCCGGCCGGCGCCCCCGGATCGACGTCGGGCGGCTGCTCGGTGTGCACGAGCTGGTGCACCAGCACGCTGTCGCGCTCCTCGTCGAAGCCGATCACATAGGTGTTCGGGGCCACGCCGCCAAGCCATTTCGCCGTGGCCCGGCGGGCCTCCGAGCGCGGGTCGTCGCCGGCGCAGCCCTCGAAGTGGATCACGCGGAAGCTGCCCTGCATGGCCTTCTTGCCGGTCACCTGCAGCCAGAGCGCGCGGGACAGCACGAAGCAGTCCACCGCGACCTCGCGCGGCAGCCGGAGGAAGGCCCGAATCCAGCGGGGATCGCCTGCGAACGGCGCGTAGCCCCGCGAGCGCACCAGCTCGACCGCGGTCGCGGCCACGGCGGCGGCGATCGCCCCCGCCGCGAACTCCAGCAGCTGGGTCTTGAACACAAGCAGCAGCCAGAGGGAGAAGCAGATGGCCCACCAGACCAGCCAGAAGAGCACGCGCTGGGCCGGGCTGTGGAGCGACCGGCGGCTGCTCTGGCGGAGCTCCGGCATCCCCAGCGGCTAGATCGAGGACCAGATGTCGATCTTCGTGCGCACGCGCGAGATCACCTCGTCCGTGAACTCCGTGGTGGTGCTGTGCCCACCCAGGTCCGTGGTGCGCACGCCGGTCGCGGTGGCCTCGAGCACAGACTCGTAGATGGCCCGCGAGGCGGTGTCGGCGCCGTCGTGGCCCACCTCGCCGGCGTTGTTCAGCACCGCCGCGGCGGCCAGGATCATCGCCATCGGGTTGGCCACGTCCTTGCCCTGTAGCGCCGGCGCGGTGCCGTGCGGCGCCTCGGCCATCACCACCTGGGGCTCGTAGTCGTCGTCGAGCGCGAACAGGACGGACTCGGCGCCGGCGATCGAACCGAACAGCGGCATGACGAGATCGGAGAGGCAGTCGCCGTCGCGGTTGAGCGCCGGCACAACGAGCGGGGCGTCGGCGGCGCCGGTGATCAGGCCCGCGTACGTGGCGTCGATCAGCACCGGGCTGTAGGGCACCTCCGGGTGGCGCTCGGAGGCGGCGTCCATCTCCTCCTTGAGCATGCCCTCGTAGATCGGGCTGACCGTCCACTTGGGGCCCCCGTACACGCGGCCGTGGATGCGGCTCGCGGTGCGGAAGCTGTACTCGGACACCGCGGCGCAGACGCGTCGGCTGATGCGCTCGGTGCGGTAGGCGATCTCGTCGCCGTCCTCATCCTCGCGCCACTGCTTGGCGCCGTAGGCGTCCCCGACGGCCATCCGCACAACGGCGATCGGGTAGTGCACGCCCCCCACCGGCGTCACGCCCGGGATGCGGCGACCGGTGCGGATGATCACCTTGCCGTCCACCTCCTCGCGCAGGATGCGGTTCGGGCTGCCCACGTCGTCCTTGCCCTCGGGCGTGATCGTGGCCGCCTTCAGGCCGAAGCCCGCCTCGAGCATCGCCCTGGCCGCCGCGGTCACTACCTCGTTGTCGGTCTTGCGGCGGTTGTCGAGGGAGAGGTCGTAGTGCTCGAGCTCGGCGTCGACCTTGGTCACGCCCGGGTCCAGCACCCGCACGGCCTGGTCGAGCAGCTCCTGGCCCGTCTCGTCGCCCTCCAGCACGATAATCCGCAGCTGATCGGCCATGGGCGCGGAATCTACAGCGCAGTGCACCTGGTGCGGAGAGCCCGTCGAGCGCGACGACGGCTGGCGCGTGCTGGAGATACCCGGCGCCCGCAGCGCGGTCTTCTGCCGCCTCGAGCACGTGGTCCCCTGGCACATCCAGGGCTCGCGCTGGGAGGCCGGCGATGCCGGCGTGCCGGCCGGGGCCGGTGGGGAGCTCGGCAAGTCGGTCGGTGCGCATCCGGCCGAGCCGGCTGCTTCCGCTGACTGCTCGCAGTGCGGCGAGCCGCTCGGCGACGTGCGCGTGCTGGCGATCCGCCACCGCGGCGACCACCGCATCCCCGACGCCTTCTGCTCGGCCGACCACCTGGCCGCCTGGGCGAAGGCCGGGGGCCGCTGGGGCGGCTAGCCGGGCTGCTGGTCCGCCGCGAGGCCCAGATCCGCGGCGCGCTCCTCGAGCGCCCCGATCAGCAGGGTCACGTGGTCGTCGAACTCCACGTTGAGCTCCTCGGCCCCCTCGCGCACCTCGTCGCGGTTCACGCCGGCCGCGAAGCTCGGCTGCTTGAGCTTCTTCTTCACGGACTTGGGCGTCATGCCCTCGATGCCGGTGGGGCGCACCAGGGCGCAGGCCGAGATGAAGCCGGTCAGCTCGTCGACCGCGTAGAGCGTCTTGGCCAGGCGGGTCTCGCGTGACACGCCGAGGAAGGGCGCGTGGCCGGCCACCGCGTCGATCAGCTCCTGCGGGTATCCCTTCTCCTCGAACAGCTCGAGGGCCTTGCGCGGATGGCCGGTGTCGAGGTCGGGATAGCGCTCGTAGTCGAGGTCGTGCAGCAGGCCGGTGACCGAGTAGAGCTGCTCGTCCTGGCCCTCCTCGCGGGCGTAGGCGAGCATCCCCGCCTCGACGCCCAGCAGGTGCTTTTTCAGCGAATCGTTCTGGATCCACTCCTCGACCAGGGACCAGGCTTCCTCGCGAGTGGGGGTGGGCATGGCGGGCAGGGTATCCGCCGCGCGACCCGAACCTGAGGGAAATGGCCTTCGGTACCCTTGCCCGGCCCTTCGACCCCGATTCGGCAATCCCGACGAGGCGCATGGAGAAGTTCATCATCGAGGGCGGCTCACCGCTCAGTGGAACGGTCGAGCCCGCCGGCAACAAGAACGCCGCGCTTCCCGCGCTGGCAGCAGCGCTGCTCACCGAGCAGGAGGTCGTGTTGCGCAACGTCCCGCGCATCCGGGACGTCGGGGCCATGCTCGAGCTCATGACGCTGCTGGGCGTGAGCTGCGAGTGGCGCGACGAGAACTCGGTCGCTCTGCGTGCCGACAACGTCACCCACACGCGCCTCGACGTCACGCTGGCAGAGCGCATCCGCGCCTCCTTCCTGCTCGCCGGGCCGCTGCTGGCCCGCTTCGGCCAGGCCGACATGCCGCCCCCCGGCGGCGACGTAATCGGCCGCCGGCGCCTCGACCCGCACCTGGACGCCTTCCGCGCCCTCGGAGCGGACGTGATCTTCGACCGCAGCGGCTTCACGCTGCGCGCCTCCGACGGCCTGCACGCCTGCGACTTCTTCATGGACGAGCCCTCGGTGATGGCCACCGAGAACGCCCTCATGGCCGCGGCGCTGACGCCCGGCTCCACGGTGATCCACAACGCGGCCACCGAGCCGCACGTACAGGACCTCGCTCGCCTGCTGATGCAGATGGGCGCCCGTATCGAGGGAATCGGCTCGAACTTGATGATCGTGCACGGCCAGGAGGAGCTCGGCGGCGCCGACTACACGATCGGGCCCGACTACATCGAGGTGGGCAGCTTCATCGCGCTGGCGGCCTGCACCGGCGGCGAGCTGCGGATCAAGGACGTGGTTGCCGATGACCTGCGCATGACCCGTCTCGCGTTCGAGCGGCTGGGCTGCCAGATCGAGTACGACGGCAACGACGTGCTGGTGCCGCCTGGCCAGAAGCTGCGCATCAAGGACGACGAGGGCGAGGCCATCTCGAAGATCGAGGACGGCCCCTGGCCCGCCTTCCCCGCGGACCTCACGAGCATCGCCGTGGCCATGGCAACCCAGGCCGATGGCCTGGTCCTGATCCACGAGAAGATGTTCGAGAACCGCCTCTACTTCGTCGACAAGCTCGTGAACATGGGCGCTCGGGTGATCGTCTGCGACCCGCATCGTGCGGTCGTAAGCGGCCCGAGCCGGCTTCACGGTGAGCGGCTCGAGAGCCCGGACATCCGGGCAGGCATGGCGATGCTCATCGCGGCCCTCTGCGCCGACGGCACCTCGGAGATCGGCAACATCCGCCAGATCGACCGCGGCTACGAGCGGATCGACGAGCGCCTGCGGGCGCTGGGCGCGCAGATCGAGCGCGTCACCACAGAGCGCGCGATCGCCTAAGCACCGGCCGCCGATAACCGCGAAGGTTCCCGCATGATCCACCCGATCCCGCCGGGCACGCGTGACGTGCTCCCCGACGAGATGCGCGAGCTGCGCGCGCTGTCCGAGCGGCTGCGCGGCGCCTTCGAGGGCGCCGGCTACTCGGAGGTCTGGACGCCCGCGCTCGAGTACGAGGATGTGCTGCGCACGGGCGACGAGCGCTCCGCGGGTGCTGGCTACCGCCTGTTCGATGAGCACGGCGAGGTGCTGGCGCTGCGCTCGGACACGACGATCCCGATCGCGCGCGTGGTGGCGAGCCGCCTGGCGGACGCCGAGCCGCCCTTCCGGCTCTGCTACTTCGCTCACACCTACCGCGAGAGCCGGCGCGCGGGCGAGCTGCGCGAGTTCCTCCAGGGCGGGATCGAGCTGGTGGGCGTGCCCGGCGCGGAGGGCGACGCCGAGGTGGTGGCGCTCACAGTGACCGCGCTCGACCAGGCTGGCCTCGCCCGCCACCGGATTGGCGTGGGCGACGGTGCGCTGTACCGCTCGCTGCTGGCCTCGTCCGCGGTGCCGGAGGAGCAGCACCGGCCGCTACTCGAGCGGCTGTCGCGGCGCGACCTGGCCGGCCTGGCGCGCGACGTGGCGGAGCTGGGCCTGCCGGAGAGCGAGCGCGAGCTGCTCACTCGGCTGCCCGAGCTGCGTGGCGGCGCCGAGGTGCTCGACGAGGCGGGCGACGCCGTGGCCGGCCTGCGCGCCCTGCACGATGAGCTCGAGCGGCGCGGCGTCGCCGACCGCGTGATCTTCGACCTCGGCCTGGTGCGCGAGCTCGGCTACTACACGGGCGCGGTGTTCGAGGTGTACGACCCGGCGGTGGGCTTCGCGCTGGGCGGCGGCGGGCGCTACGACGAGCTGATCGGGCGCTTTGGCCGCCCGCTGCCCGCCTGCGGGATCGCCCTCGACGTGCAGCGCGTGCACATCGCCCAGGCAGCCGAGGAGGCGCTGGCATGAGCGAGCGGCTGCGCATCGCGGTTCCGCGCGGCGCCCTGCTCGAGGGCTCGCTCGACCTGCTCGACCGCCTCGGCGTTGACACCGCCGAGGTGCGATCGAACGACCGCAAGCTGCTGTTCGAGGAGGCCGGCATCGTGACGATGCGGCCCAGCGACGTGCCCACCTACGTCGAGCACGGTGCCGCCGACCTCGGCATCACCGGCAAGGACGTGCTGCTCGAGCAGTCCGAGCGCGAGGTCTACGAGCTGCTCGACCTGGGCTTCGGCGAGTGCCGCATGGTGGTGGCGGCGCGCGCGGGCGACGACGCGCTCGGCGAGGCGCTCAGGCGACTGGGGCGCGTCCGCGTGGCCACCAAATACCCGCGCATCGCCTCCGGCTGGTTCGCCAGCACCGGCCGCCAGGCCGAGATCGTGGAGGTGAAGGGCTCGGTGGAGCTGGCGCCCCTCACCGGGCTCGTGGACGGGATCGTGGACCTGACCGCGAGCGGCCGCACGCTGGCGGAGAACGGCCTCGAGGTGACCGAGGAGATCGGCGTGTGCACGGCGCGCCTGATCGCCAACCCGGTGGCCCACAAGCTCAAGGCGGCCGAGATCGACGCTGTCGTGGAGCGGATCAGGGAGTCGGCATGAGGGTGCAGCGGAGCGTGGGGGCGTGGACCCGCTATGGCCGGGAGGAAGGCCTCGAGGACGCCGTACGCGACATCCTCACGGCCGTCCGCCAGGGCGGCGACGACGCCGTGCGTGAGCTCACCGAGCGCTTCGACCACGCAGAGCTCGGCCAGGACGAGCTCCAGGTGTCGCCGCACGAGATCGAAGGCTCGCTCGGAGTGCTCGACCCAGACGTGCTGAACGCGCTGCGGCGGACGATCCGCAACGTGCGCGTGGTCGTGCAGGCACAGCTCGCCGACCCGGTCGTGGCCACGCTGCCCGAGGGGCACGTCGTGGAGGTGGTGGAGGCGCCGGTGCGGCGCGCCGGTCTGTACGTGCCCGGCGGCCGCGCGCCCTACCCGTCGACGGTCGTGATGCTGGCCGTGACGGCGCGGGTCGCCGGCGTGGATCAGATCGCCGTCTGCGCCCCACCCGGCCCGGGCGGCCGCGCCCACCCGGCGATCCTGGCCGCGTGCGCGCTCTGCGAGGTGAACGAGGTCTACCGGATGGGCGGCGCCCAGGCCGTTGGCGCGCTTGCCTACGGCACGGAGTCGGTGCCGGCGGTGGACGTGATCGCCGGC
>DAIMGB010000024.1:0-10915 GCA_036724195.1 Thermoleophilaceae bacterium | reverse complement strand
GGGCCCGATCGGGCCCCTCGCGAGATTCCGATTGCGGGTTCGCTCAGCTGCCGCCGAGCAGAACCACCGACAGGTCGGCGCCGCTGTTCCAGTCGATGTCAGAGGTTTGCTCGTTGCACTGGAACGTGAACGTGTGCGCACCCGCCGGGAGAGGACCGGTGACCGCGGTCAGCCCGGATCCGGTCCCGATGGTGTCAACCGCCTCATGGCCGAACGTCTCGGTGGTGATCGCGGTTCCACCGTCGACGGTCAGCTGGCACTGCCCCTGGGCATTGGCGGTGTGGGCGTGGAAGGACGCC
Source organism: Thermoleophilaceae bacterium (assembly GCA_036724195.1). Lineage (GTDB taxonomy): Bacteria > Actinomycetota > Thermoleophilia > Solirubrobacterales > Thermoleophilaceae > DATACN01. The sequence continues at coordinate 10,616 of DAIMGB010000024.1, read as the reverse complement.
GTCGCCACAAGCAGGACGCGCCCGGCGGCGGGCAGGCTCGTCGCGACCTCGGCACACGGATCGAACGTCGTGCTGGACGGATCACAGCTGTCGTTGTTGTCCGAACGGCCGAAAGTCGGACCCGTGTCGCCCTTAGTGCCAGGTGCACCTGCCGGCAGCTGGCCCGACTTGAAGTCCTGGGCGAGCAGCGAACCGTTCTTGACGTCGGATGTCGCCAATGACGAGTTCTTGATGTCGGAGCCGGTCAGTCCACTGTTCTTGACGTCCTTGCCGGTGATGGTGCTGTTGCGGATGTCCTTGCCCAGGATCGAGTTGTTCTTGATCTGGGCGCTGCCGATCGTTGCAGCCGCATAGCCGACGCCGCCGAGCGCGACGAACAAGGCTGCGCAGGCCACGATCATGGCCGGCGACGGCCGAAGGCGAGTAAAGCGTGACAAGTTGAGTCCCTCCTGAGTGGTGGATCCGTACACGGGCGAGTCCCGCTAGGTGCGACCCTCCCTCAGACCGGGACCGTTGTCAACCATTCTGGCCGGCTGTTTGGGGTCAGTTCCAGAAGACGACGAAGAAGCCCGACTTCGCGAAGGCCGCGGTATCCGCCTTGGCGGTGACCACTTCGAGCTGAACGCCGGCGCCGGCACAGTCGCCGAACGGGTTGCCGAGCGCGACCGAGGCCGTCGCGCTGGCGCGAAGGGTGGGCTGCTGGGTGGCGGCGCTTTCGAAGTCGATCGTGGCCTGGGCGGTCTTGAACTGGAAGGGAAGGTTGCGGAAGCAGTAAGCGCTCGTGGACTCCACGGACACGTTCGCGTCGCCCACGCCGCGCGATGACGCCTCGATCACGTCGCCGCTGGCCGCCACGCGCGCGTAGGCCACGGGGCTGAAGGCGATGTCGGCCTGCCCGGCGCTCGGCACCTTGCCAAGGCTCGACTCGAGAATGTCGGCACCGGTGAGCGTGTTGCCCCGCACGTCCTTGCCGCGAACGTCGTTGTTGCGCAGGTCGCGGCTGAACACCTGCCCGTTCTTGATGTCGGTCGAGCGGATCGAGTTGTTCTTGATCTGGCGCGTGCCGATCGTGCCCGTCGCGACGCCCCAGGAGACGCCGCCGAGCGCGACGAACAGCGCCAGCAGCGCCACGGCCATCGCGGGCGAGGGCAGCAGTCGCCTCATATCTGGCAGGCTCCGGGAGTGGAGAAGGCGAAGCTCTGGGCACAGAAGTGGCGCTGGTACGAGCGCAACTCGCTGCCCTGGAACCGGGTGGCGATCCACCGCGAGTTCGCGCGCCGCGAATCCTTCGCGCGCTGGCCTGTACACGGCAACGTGCTCGAGGCGCTTCGGTCAGGCCGGCTGGAGCTCGGGCCGCATGTGCTGCTCGAGCCGCACGTCTGGATCACGATCGCCGACGAGGGAAAAGTGAGCATTGGTGGGGGCACCTTCCTCAATATCGGCGTGATGGTCGCATGTCAGGAGTCCGTGACCATCGGATCTCATTGCATGTTCGCCAACGGGTGCTTCATCACGGATGCCAGCCACCGTTTCGACGACCCCGAAAAGCCCGTTCCGTGGCAGGGCTTCACCACGAAAGGGCCAACCGTGATCGGCGACAACGTCTGGTGCGGCGCCAACGTGGTGATCACCACCGGCGTGACGATCGGCGAGCGCTGCGTGATCGGCGCCAACAGCGTTGTCACGCGCGACGTGCCGTCCCACTCGATCGCCGCCGGAGCACCCGCGAAGGCGCTCCGGCGGGTCGAGGAGCTTCGCTAGCAGGGAACCACGAGGTGGAACGACCGGTTGCCGGCGGTGCCCGCCGGATCGGTTGTGCGGACGGCCACGGCATTCACGTTCGAAGCCAAGCTGCTTGTAGCCACTTGGCCGGTGGAGGGCGAAGCGGCGGTGGGGTCACCCAGCGTGGCGACGTAGGCGCAGCTGCGCACGTCGCGGTTGAAGATGACCTGGTAGCGGCCCGAGCTTGTGCGAGCCACGGACGTCACGTTCCGCCCGCGCACGAGCTGTCCGGAGGCATTCACGACCGCCCAGCGCGACAGGCCGTCGGCCTGCAGAGCCCCAGGCACCGTCTTCAGCTTCGACTCGAGGATGGCTGCGCCGCCGATCGAGTTGTGCTTGATGTCCTTGCTTGCGAGCGAGCCGTTCTTGATGTCGCCGCCGGTCACGGTGCCGTTCTTGATGTTGCGGCCCGTGATGACGATGGCGGCGTAAGCCGATCCGCCGAGGGCCACGAACAGCGCCGCGAGCGCGACGATCATGGAAGGTGACGGAACGAGCCGTCTGAGCATGCGAATTCCTCCTTCGTGTGCGGGGTTCGAACAGCATGAACCCCGCACACGTCGGAAAGCCGTCAGCGCCCTAGCAGGGAACGATCAGGTGGAACGGCCGGTCGGCCGCGTCCCCGGTCGCGTTGGTGGTCCGCACGGCGATGCCGTTCACGTTCGACGCCAGGCTGCTGGTGCCGATCTGGCCGCTGGGCGGCGTCGCGGCGCTGGTGTCGCCAAGCGTCGCAAAGTACGCGCAGGCACGCAGATCGCGGTCGAAGATCACCTGGTAGCGACCCTCGCTCGTCCGGGCGACGGAAGCAACGCTGCGCCCGCGCGCGAGAGTGCCCGTGCTGGTCACGACCGCAAAGCGCGTGAGGCCGTCGGCCTGGCTGGCAGAGGGAACGGTCTTCAGGCGCGACTCCAGGATGGCCACGCCGCCGATCGAGTCCTTCTTCATGTCGCGGCTGGCGAGAGCCCCGTTCTTGATGTCGGAGCCCTCCACGGTGTTGTTCTTGATGTTCCTGCCCGTGATGACGATCGCGGCTGCGGCGGACCCACCGAGGGCCACGAACAGCGCGACGAGCGCTACGAACATGGAAGGTGACGGAACTAGCCGTCTGAGCATGGACTTCCTCCTTGCAATGGGGGTTCGGGGAGAACGAACCCGCCAACGTGAAGAAAGTCGCTGTCCGTAAGAGTCGGTTAGAGGCTTGGGCCGCCCGTGAAGGGCTCGCCCGCCTGGTCGAGCGCTCCCTGCAGGCGCTCCACCTCGTCCGGGGCCATCGTGTAGCCGTGCTCGGCCTCGGGATAGCGGCGCGAGCGCACGTCCGCCACGAACTCCTCGAGCCCGCGCACCATCACCCCGCGCACGTCGGCGTAGCGCTTGACGAAGCGGGGGGCGTGGCCGTCGAACAGCCCGAGCAGGTCGTGGAACACGAGCACCTGGCCGTCTGTGGCGGGGCCGGCCCCGATGCCAATCACGGGGATCTCCACGCGCGGCATGATCAGCTCCGCCAGCGCGCTCGGGATCGCCTCGAACACGATCGCGAAGCAGCCGGCCTCCTGAAGCGCCAGGGCGTCCTCCATCACCTCGAGCCCGCGCTTGGCGGTGCGGCCCTGCGAGCGGTAGCCGCCGAGGGCGGTGGCGGTCTGCGGGGTCAGGCCCACGTGGCCCATCACGGGGATGCCGGACGAGACGATCGCGCGGGCGCGGTCCACCGAGGTGCCGCCGCGCTCGAGCTTCACGGCGTCGCAGCCGGCCTCCTTGACGAAGCGCTGAGCGTTGGTGATCGCCTGCTCGTTCGACACCTCGTACGAGCCGAAGGGCATGTCGCCCACGAGCAGCGGTGTCGAGAGGCCGCGGCGCGTGGCGGCGGACAGCATCAGCAGCTCGTCGAGGGTCACGGGCACGGTGCTGGGATAGCCGAGCACGGTCATCGCGCCGGAGTCGCCCACCAGCACCACATCCACGCCCGCCTCCTCGGCAACCTGGGCGCTGGGGTAGTCGTAGGCCGTGACCATGGCGATCGGCTCGCCCAGGGCCTTCTTCTCGGCCAGCCGGGAAAGGGTCATCGGGCGTCCCTTGGGGGGTGGGGCGTGGCTCATCGCAGCAGCTCCTTTCGGGGAAGCAGCCGGCTCGGCCGGCTGCGCACCAGGTCGTTCACGATGGCGTTTAGGTCGACGATCCGGTTCTCGGAGTCGACATGGACGACGCGTGGCTCATAGGTGCCCATTTCCTCCTCCTCGTACTCCGCAGTGGAGGTCGCTGCCGGTGACCGTCGCGCGGTGCACCTTGGACTTCACCATCGTTCGTCTCATTCGTCGCCTCCGAGGATGACGTTGTCGATCAGCCGGGCACGGCCCACGCGGGCGGCCACGGCAAGCAGGGTCGAGCCGTTCACGCGCTCGACGGGGGAGAGGTCGTCGGTGGAGCGCAGCTCGAGGTACTCGGGGTCGAGTCCGGCCTCGTCCAGCTCCGCCCTGGCGGCGGCCAGGACGGCCGCGCCGTCCCGCTCGCCGAGCGAGACGCGCTCCTGCGCGGCGCGCAGCGCGCGGTTGAGGCCGAGCGCGCGGCGGCGCTCCTCGGCCGAGAGGTAGGAGTTGCGCGAGGACAGCGCCAGGCCGTCGGGGTCGCGCACGATCGGGCCGACCTCGACGCTGACCGGGATGTCCAGGTCGCGCACGAGCTTCCTGATCACGAGGGCCTGCTGGGCGTCCTTCTGGCCGACGTAGGCGCGCGCGGGCTGCACCATGTTGAGGAGCTTGGTCACGACGGTGGCAACGCCCTCGAAGTGCTCGGGCCCGCGCCGCGCCGGGTCGCCGTCCAGCACGTCGGTGAGGCCGCTCACGGCGACCGTGGTGTGGAAGCGGTCTGGATAGACCTCCGGGACGTCCGGGGCGAACAGCACGTCCACCCCCTCGGCCTGTGCGAGCCCGGCGTCGCGGGCCTCGTCGCGCGGGTAGGCCTCCAGGTCCTCGCCGGGGCCGAACTGGGCGGGGTTCACGAACAGCGACACCACCACCAGGTCGCACTCCCGGCGCGCCTGGCGCATCAGCGACAGGTGGCCCTCGTGGAAGGAGCCCATGGTGGGCACCAGGCCGATCTCGCGGCCGGCGCTGCGCTCCGGGCCCAGCAGCTCGCGCAACTCGGCGACCGTGCGCATCGTCCTCATGCTGTAACCCTCCCGGCGGCCAGCTCGCGGGTGCGCTCCACCAGCTCGTCGAACAGGGCCAGCAGCTCGGGCGCGGCCTGTTCGACGGCGGCGCGCTGGGCGGCCACGGTGGCCTCGTCGCCGCGGGCGACAGGCCCCGTGAGCGCCCGCTCGGGGCCCAATTCGGCCCAGTTCGCCACGGTCTGGAGCACGAGCGGGGCCAGCAGGGCGCGGGCCTGCTCGGGCGCCAGCCCGGCGCCGCCCGCCAGCCGCTCGGCGCCGGCTTCGAGCGTGACCAGGAAGTTCGAGGCCATCGATGCCGCCGCGTGGTAGGCGGCGCGGCCCTGCTCTTCGATCTCGAAGGGTGTCATGCCCAGGTCGCGCGCGATCCGCTGCGCCAGCCCCAGCGCGGCAGGGGTGCTGCCGGCCACGGCGCAGCCGGACCCGTGGAAGGCGTCTCCCCGGGATTCGCCGCCGAAGCTCTGGAGTGGGTGCAGGCCGAAGCAGGCCGCTGCGCCGGCGGGATCAAGGGCGGACAGCGGCGTGGCGCCGCTCGTGTGGCCGATCACGGGGGCGGCGCCCGCAACGGCCGCCGCCGCGGCGGGAATCTCCGCGTCGGGCACGCACAGCACGATCGCCTCGCAGTCAAGCGGGCGCTCGCCGCGGCCGGCCGGGCCCTCGACCGGGTAGCCGGCGTTCCTGAGCGCGATCGCGAGGGCGGAGCCCAAGCGGCCCGCTCCAACCACGCCCAGGCGCGGGCGCGTATCGGTTTGCGTGTGAGGGTCCATCTGCGGCGGTCCACTCCCGGGTCGGGTAGCAGCCGTGGGCGTAAGGATAATGGCTGTCGCCCGGAGGGCCTACGCTTCCGCCAATGCACAGCCGATCCCCGGAGGAGCGCCGCGAGGATCTGGTCGCCCTCTACCGCGAGGCGCGCGGTTGCCCACGTTGTCCGCTCGCTAGGAGTCGGACGAATGTGGTCTTCGGAGCCGGCAATGCGAACGCCGACCTCATGTTCGTCGGGGAAGCCCCCGGTTTCCATGAAGATCAGCAAGCCCTCCCCTTCGTGGGACGCGCCGGCAAGCTTCTCGATGAGTTGTTGCAAGAGATCGGCCTCAAGCGCACGGACGTCTTCATCGCGAACGTCCTCAAGTGCCTCAGGTACAACACTCCCGTCCAGCTTGGCGACGGTACCTGGGAGCGAATTGGCCGGCTGGTTAGGTCGGGGTACGGCGGCACGGTGATGTCCGTCGACGACCAAGGACAACTTGTTCCGCGCCATGTAACCGGTTGGCACGCGACTCCGCTCGGCGGACGCTCCGTCTACCGCATGAGCTACGCGTCGGCCAAGAGGACCGGCTCCGCCCGGGTTTCGACACAACTGACCGGAGACCATCGGGTCCTTACCGAGCGCGGCTACGTACGAGCCGACGAGCTTCAATCAGGCGACCGAGTAGCGACCGGACAAGGATTGAGTCCGGTCGCCTGGGATGTCGCATGCGGGACCTTGCTGGGAGATGCCTCAATCAATCGGAACTCCTCCTATCTCTCTTTTTCTCACTCCGATAGTCAGGCAAGTTATGCCTGGTTCAAGCTGGAGTTGCTGGCGGAGCTCAGTCCCAGGTACGGGGAACACGAGGTAGCAGCGGTTGCGGGAGGCGAGGCTTGTTACCCAGTTGTCCAGGTCAGGACGCTGGCCCATCGAGCTCTCGGTACGCTCCGCGACGCCTTCTACGGAACCACGAAGAAAGTCCCCTCCTGGCTGTTCGATCAGCTCAACGAGCGCATGCTCGCGATCTGGTTCATGGACGACGGCCACTTACGGCTGCGACCCCCTCGCCAGCCCTCCGCCTCGATCGCGACGCAGTGCTTCTCCGCCCGGGACCTTCAAATCTTGCTCGGCGCCCTCGCTCGTCTCGGGCTGCCGGCGAAAGTATCAAGCGGTCGGGAGCTCACGTTCGATGTAGAGACCACTAAGAAGCTCTCGGCCGCCATCGCTCCCTACGTGCCCGCGCCGATGCGTTACAAGCTCCATCCGGACATTGACGTCGCCGTCCCATTCGACGCAACACGGTTTCGGCCTGCGCCGCCGATAACGCAGTTCGATGAGGTGGCTATCGAGGAGGTCACGCACCAAGCGCGCGCTGACACCACTTTCTTCTGCATCGATGTGGACGAGACGCACAACTTCGTGACCGCGGGCGGGGTCGTGCACAACTGCCGGCCGCCCGGAAACCGCGACCCGCAGCCGGACGAGATCGACGCCTGCAAGCCCTACCTCTTCCGGCAGGTCGAGCTGATCGAGCCGCGGGTGGTGTGCACGCTCGGTAACTTCGCCACCAAGCTGCTCACGCGCTCGAACCGCGGCATCACGGGAGTGCACGGGCAGCCGCAGGAGCACGAGCTGGGGGCGCGCAAGGTGCGGATCTACCCGCTCTTCCACCCGGCCGCGGCGCTGCGCACGCCGGCGGTCAAGGCGCAGCTCCAGGAGGACTTCGCTCGCCTGCCGGCGCTGCTGGCAGAGCCGCCACCCGCCCCGCTGGTGCCCGTGCCTGCCGCCGTCGAGCCGGACCAGCTCCGCCTCGGCTGAGGCGTGGAGCTCGAGACGGGCAGCGCCGCGGAGACCGAGGCCGCCGCGGCTGAGCTGGCGGCGCGCCTGAGCGCGGGCGACGTGGTTCTGGTGGCAGGCGAGCTCGGCAGCGGCAAGACAACCTTCGTGCGCGGCGCCTGCCGCGCGTTGGGGGTGACGGACACGGTGACCAGCCCGACCTTCACGATCGGCCAGCTCTACGCCGGCGACCCCGAGGTGGCCCACCTCGACCTGCACCGGCTGGCGTCGCTGGCCGGCGAGGACCCCGCGCTGCTCGACGACTACATCACGCCCGACCGGGTCGCCTTCGTCGAGTGGCCGGGAGTGGCCGAGCCGCTGCTGGAGCGGGTGGCGGCGCGCGTGCGCCTGGAGCACCTGGGCGGCGACCGGCGGCGGGTCACGATCGAGTGAACGCGCTCGGCTTCGACACCTCCAGCGCGGCCACGTCGGCCTGCGTGCTGCGCTCGGACGGCCAGGCGTTCGAGCTGCGCCCCGGGCCCGCGGCGCTGTTCGAGCCGCCGGCCCACGCGAGCGAGCTCCTGCCCCGCGTGGCGGATGTGCTGGAGAAGGCCGGGCTCGACTGGCCGCAGCTGGAGGCAATCGCGGTGGGGGTGGGCCCCGGCGCGTTCACCGGCCTGCGCATCGGCATCGCCACCGCGCGGGCGCTTGCGACCGCCCGGGAGCTGGGCCTGCGGCCGGTCTCGTCGCTGGCGGCACTGGCGGCCGGGATCGACGCGCCGCTGGCGCTGCCGCTGATCGACGCGCGCCGTGGGCAGCTGTTCGGCGCGCTCTACGAGGAGGGCACCGAGCGCTGGGCCCCCTTCGCCGCCACGCCGCAGGAGCTGGGCGAGCGCGTGCGCGCGGCGGGCGGCGCCCCACTTGCGGCCGGAGACGGGTCGATACGATTCCGGGAGCTGCTCGAGGCCGCGGGCATCCGGGTCGAGCCGGATGACTCGGCCTCACACGTGGTCAGCGCGCTGCAGGTCTGCCGACTGGCCGCGGGGGTTCCGGCGAAGGAGCCGGGGTCCGTCCTCCCCGAGTACCTGCGACCACCGGACGCCAAGCCACGAAGCCAATGAACGATCAGCTCGAGATCCGCCGGCTCACCTACGCTGACCTGCCGCACGTCATCGCCGTGGAGCGCCGCGCCTTTCCGACGCCCTGGTCGCTGGCGATGTTCGTGCTCGAGCTGTCGAAGCCGTCGGGCGTCTGCCTGGCGGCCACGCTGGGCGACCGCATCGTGGGCTACCTGATCTGCTCGCGCTACGACACGGTGTGGCACCTGATGAACGTGGCGGTGGACACCCGCCTTCGCCGCCAGGGCATCGCGGCGGCCCTGATCGAGCGGCTGTTCGAGCTCGCCGACGGGCCGAATGAGCAGTACACGCTGGAGGTGCGCACCTCCAACGACGCTGCGATCAGGCTCTACGAGGGCTTCGACTTCCGCAGCGCGGGGCGGCGGCGCGGCTACTACCACGACAACCGCGAGGATGCCCTGATCATGTGGCGCACGGCGTCGGACCGCGCCGCCAGCGCGTGATCCTTGCAATCGAGACGAGCTGCGACGACACCTGCGCCGCGGTCGTCTCGGAGGGCGGCGAGCTGCGCTCGAACGTCGTGGCCTCGCAGGGGCTGCTGCACGCCCAATACGGCGGCGTGGTGCCCGAGGTGGCCTCCCGCCGCCATCTTGAGCTGGTGGACGCGGTCACGGCCGACGCCCTCGAGCGCGCCGGCGCCGGCCTCGGCGACGTGGACACCGTGGCGGTCACCCGCGGCCCCGGCCTGATCGGAGCGCTGCTGGTGGGCGTGTCGTCGGCAAAGGCGCTGGCCGCGGCCCGGCAGCTGCCGCTGGTGCCCGTGGACCACCTGCACGGCCACGTGGTGGCCAGCACGCTGGGTCCCGAGCCGATCAAACCGCCGTACCTTTGTCTCGTGGCCAGCGGCGGCCACACCTTCATTGCGCGGGTGGACGATCCGGCCGCCTACGCAGTGCTCGGCCATACGCTCGACGACGCCGCCGGCGAGGCTTTCGACAAGGGCGCGCGCCTGCTCGGGCTGGGCTATCCGGGCGGCCCCGAGCTCGACCGCCTGTCCCGCGAGGGCGACCCCGAGGCGTTCGCGTTCCCGCGCTCCGCGCCCGGCGAGCTGGACTTCAGCTTCAGCGGGCTTAAGACCTCGCTGCTCTACGCGATCCGCGACCTCGGCGAGGACGAGGCTCAGGCACGACGGGCCGATCTGGCGGCGTCCTACCAGCGCGCGATCGTGGACGCGCTCGTGTCGCGCACGCGGGCGGCACTCCGGCGCGAGGGCCTCGGGCGGCTGGCGATCGGCGGCGGGGTGGCCGCCAACTCCGAGCTCCGCGCCGCGATAGAGCGACTCGAGGTGGACACCTGGGTGCCGCCGATGGAGCTGTGCACCGACAACGCGGGGATGATCGGCGCGGCGGCACGCTTCGGCCGGCCACTGGCCTACCCCGACTACCTGGACCTGGACGCCGCCGCCAGGCTCGCATGACCGTCGTCACCCTCTACGGCAAGCCGGGCTGCCACCTCTGCGACGAGGCCAGGGCCGTCGTCGCCACGGTGCAGCGCGAACGGCCCTTCGAGCTACGCGAGGTCGACATTACGGCCGACCCCGCCCTGAACCGCCGCTACGGGGAGCGAATTCCGGTCGTGGAGCTGGACGGCGAGGAGGCCTTCGAGTACCTCGTGGAGCCGGAGGAGCTTCGCCGGATGCTCGATACAGTGGACACGTGAAGTTCGGCGAGCCCATCTCGGGGGGCGGTCTCGGGGTGCAGGGCGACGGTGCCGCCGAGCGGCTCTCGCTTGGCGTGGCCGCGCGGCTGTCGCGCTACCTGCAGGTGCTCACCCAGGCTAAGAAGATGGGCAAGGAGACGATCTCCTCCCAGGAGCTCGCCGACTACACGCACGTGAACTCCACGCAGATTCGCCGCGACCTGTCGGGCTTCGGCAAGTTCGGCAAGCGTGGCGTGGGCTACAACGTGGACTCGCTGGTGTCGCAGATCCGGAAGATCCTGCACACCACGGGCAAGCACAACCTCGCGCTGTTCGGGGCGGGCCACCTGGGCCAGGCGATCGCCGGCTCGGA
>DAIMGB010000023.1:4723-11100 GCA_036724195.1 Thermoleophilaceae bacterium | reverse complement strand
GCATCGACGCCCTGACCCCGGAGCAGGAGGAGTACCTCCAGTCCTGGGGCCAGGGCGCTTAGGCGACCTCCGCCGCCAATTCCCTACTCGTACTGCAGGGCCTCGAGCACGTTCAGCCGCGCCGCCCGGCGCGCCGGCAGGATTGCCGCCAGCATGCCGGCCACGATCGCGACGACCGTGAAGGCCACCAGAGCGCCCACGGGCACTGCGAAGCGCATCCCCTGGTCGCTCAGCGCTGTGGTCGAGAGCGCCGCCAGGAACATGCCCACGAGGATGCCGAGCACCGAGCCGATCAGCGCGGTGATCACGCTCTCGTGGCGGACCATCCGCCGCACCTGCCGCCGCGTCATGCCGATCGCCTTGAGCATCCCCAGCTCCCTGGTCCGCTCCAGCACCGACAGCGCGAGCGTGTTCACGATCCCGAACAGCGAGACCAGCACGCAGAGCGCGAGCAGCACGTAGAAGATCGCCAGGATCTGGTCGACCCAGCTCGACTGGTCCACCGCGAACTGCTTGCCGGTCACGGCCTTGGCGTCCGGGTAGGGCGCCAGTGCCCGCTTCAGGCCCGCCACGGCACCGCCGTCCGCCTGCACGAACGCGAAGCGCTCGCGCTTCGCCGCGAAGGCGGTGTCGAAGGTCTGCCGGGCGATCGTGACCTGGCCGAGGTCGAGGGCGTTGAAGCGGTCCGGCTTGCTCACTCCCACGATGCGGAGGTGCAGGGGCGTGCCCTTGCTCGAGTGCACCGTCAGCGGGCCGCCGAGCTTCAGGTGGTGCTCAGCTGCGAACTTGTCGGTGACCACCGCCCCGCTCCGTCCCAGCTCGGCGAACGAGGCGTTGGAGCCCTGCTTCCACTGGGAGCCGAACACCTTGCCGATCGTCGCGGGTCGACCGCGTCGACCTTCGTGCGCTTGCCGAACGCGCGGGCGACGTCCTCCTCGACGCCCGACGCGACGCGCACGCCCGGCACCTTCGCGGCCGCCCGCGTGACGGCGGGGTCGATCGGGGACCAGTTGTCCTGGCCCACGAGCACGTAGTTGCCGCGCACGGAGTTCTCCAGCGAGCCGCGTGTCGCGCTCTTCATCCCCTGGCCGATCACCGCCACGAACGCCACCAGCGCGATCCCAATCATCAGCGCCGCCGCCGTCGCGGCTGTGCGCCCGGGATTGCGCATGGAGTTCTGGCGCGCCAGCGAGCCGGCCGAGCCGCCGAAGCGGCGGGCGGGCGCGCCGAGCACCGAGGCCAGCGGCCTCACGAGCTTCGGGGAGACCAGCGCGACGCCCACGAACAGGAGCAGTGCGCCTGGCGCCAGCAACGCCAGCCTGCCGTTTGCGTCGATGCCGCCGGCGAACATGCCGATCCCGAGGATCGCCAGCGCCAGCGCCGTCACGACCACCGCGATGAGCGTGGCGTGTCGGCCGATCCGGGACGGTGGGATCTCGGACCCCTCGCGCAGCACGGTGACCGGCGACACGCGGGTGGCGCGCAGCGCCGGGCCGAGGCCCGCAAGCACCGTCACGCCCACGCCCACGACCAGCGACACCAGCACCGTGCGCATTGCGAACACCGTGCCCGTCTGCGGCAGGTCGAGGCCCGCCGACGCGAGCACGCTCTGCAGCAGGGCCGCGAGCCCCAGGCCGGCCACCAGGCCGACCAGGGAGGCGAACACGCCCATGGCGAACGCCTCGCCCACCACGGAGCGCAGCACCTGCCGGCGCGAGGCGCCGATCGTGCGCAACATGGCGAGCTCGCGCGAGCGCTGGGCGACCGTGATCGACAGCGTGTTCATGATCGTGAAGGCGCCCACGAAGACGGCCACGCCGCCGAACGCCACCAGCACGATCTGGATGATGTTCACGAACTGCTTCAGGCCGTCGAGCGTGAAGCGGTCGTTGGCCTCGGCCGACTGCACCTGCAGGCGCGGCGGCAGGTCGGTCGCGAGCCGCTTGCGCAGCGCATGAGCCGAAAGGCTGCCGTCACCCGCTACCAGCACCTCGGTGAACTGCCCGCGCTTGTGGAACAGGCTCTGGGCGGCGTGCAGGTCGAACACGGCGAACGTGGCCGTGCCCAGCGAGTTCACATCGCCGAACGTGGCGATGCCGCTGATCCGGAAGCTGCGAACCGGCCCATTCGCCTGGACGCGCACGCGGTCGCCCACCGACAGCTTGTTCTTGTCCGCGGTGCCGGCGTCGATCACGACCTGGGCCGGCGAGGACGCGAAGTGCCCGTCGCGGAGCTTGAACGGGGTCAGCTTGGAGATGGCATTCGAGCTGCCGTCCACGCCCTGGCCGAAGTAGGGCCCGCTACCGGCGACCTTGCCGTCCTTGCCGATGATCTTGGCCTGGTCGCTGATGTTGCCTAGTGCGGTGCCGACGCCTGGGACCTTGCGCACACGCCCGAGCACGGAGGCCGGGAGCGGCGCGGAATCGCCGGTGTTGTCGTCGCTCGTCCGCGCAACCGGGGGCTTAACGGACACGACCGTGTCGGTCCCGTGGTACGAGGACTTCGACAGCGAATTGGCGGCGTTGCCCATCGTGTCGGTGAGCGTGTAGGCGCCGCTGATCATGGCCACCCCGAGCACGATCGCCAGGGCGGTGAGCACCGTACGCATGCGGCGCTCCGAGAGGCTCTTTAGCGCTACGCGTGTCATGACAGCTCCTTCATGACCTCGAGCACGTTGGCCTCGGACGGGTGGGTGAGGTCGCGCACCAGCGACCCGTCGGCCAGGAACAGGACACGGTCGGCCGTGGCCGCCGCGCGCGGGTCGTGAGTCACCATCAGCGTGGTCTGCCCGAACTCGGCGACGGTCTCGCGCAGCAGGTCGAGCACCTCGGCGCTCGTCTTCGAGTCGAGGTTGCCCGTGGGCTCGTCGGCCAGCAGCACCGTCGGCTCCGACACCAGCGCGCGGGCGATCGCCACGCGCTGCTGCTGGCCGCCGGACAGCTCGGCCGGCCGGTGCGAGCGGCGGTCGGACAGCCCAACCCGCTCGATCACCGAGTCGATCCAGCGCTCGTCCAGCTTGCGCCCGGCGATCGAGAGCGGCAGGCGGATGTTCTCCTCAGCCGTCAGCACCGGGAGCAGGTTGAAGAACTGGAAGATGAAGCCGATGCGCCGGCGGCGCAGCAGCGTCAGCTGCTTGTCGTTCATCTCGGTCACGTCCTCGCCGCCGATCTCGACCCGGCCGGAGGTCGGGCGGTCGAGGCCGGCCAACACGTGCATGAGCGTCGACTTGCCGGAGCCCGAGGGCCCCATCACGGCGAGGAACTGCCCGGTCGGCACTTCCAGCGAGACGCCGCAGACCGCGCGTACCTGGGAGTCGCCCTCGCCGTAGTAGCGCGCGACCTCTTGGGCCACGACCGCGTTACCGCTGGGCGTCGGGGGAAACGGCTCGATCCTGTCCTGAAGCTCGACTGTCATTGGTTTCTCCTGTTCACCTGTGGGCCGAATGGCCTAGGCGGCCAGCGCGTACGCGGGCCCGTTCTCGGCTGCGCGGGCAATGCGCCCGGCCGCCCCGTCAAGTGCTCCGGCGGCGAGCAGCGCGGCCGTGGCCCTCGCCACGAGCCGGCCGGTGAACCCGCCACCTCCCAGAAGGGAGACCGACGCGCAGACCTCCGTGCCGTCGTCGGCAGGCTGGAGGTCGTAGCGAACGTCGATCCCGATCGGCCCCTGCGCCGTCAGCTCCAGGCCGCACTCGTCCGCGGCGTGGACCTCCACGTCGAAGCCCATCCTCATTCCGGCGATGCCACCGCTCACACGCGCGGAGCTGCCGGCCTCGAGCCGGTAGCCGTCCAGGTCGTCCACCTCGAACGGGATCGGCGCCCAGTCCCGGATCGCGTCCGGGTCGGTGAGCACCTGCATGATCTCGTCGGGGCTGGCGTTGGTGGTGATGCAAGCGGTGAAGTGGGCCATGAGGGTCTCCTCCGGGTCGATGGGAAGAGAATCGCCCGGTTCGGCTCCCGCGTCGTCGGCCGCAGCGCTGATCTTTGGGTCGGCTCAGGGACTACCCGCGGGCCGTCCGCCTCCTCCTCGAGGATGACGCCGCCCCGTCGCCCCGGAGGACGGCAAACCCCTCGCTCATGGGTACCTTCACAGGAGTGAACCCGTTCACCGCTGCCGCTCGTCGCTGGCGCCGCGCCGACCCGTTCAAGGCCGACCTGGCGCTGACCGCGGTGTTCGTCGCGGGCATGCTCGTTGATTCTGCGCTCGACCATCCGCACGGCGGGAGCCGCGTGGTCACCGCGATCGCCGGTTCCCTGGCGATGCTCCCGCTCGCCCTGCGCAGGGTGCGGCCACTCTGGGCCGCTATCGGCTTCACGGCGCTGGCGCTCCCTCAGGACTTCATCAACAGCTTCTTCTTCGGCGACTCGACCACCCCGTTCGTCGCCACGCTCCTACTCGCGTACTCGCTGGGGCGCCACGCCGAGGGCCGCGACGAGTGGGTGGGATGGTCGCTGGTCCCGGCGGGAGTGGCCATCGGTATCGCCTTCGGCCCGACCTACCAAGGCGTCGGCGACTTCGCCTGGACGATCATCCTCTACCTGCCGCCCTTCCTCGCCGGGCGCGCGATACGCAGCCGCGTGGCCCTGCGCCGCGAGCTGCGAGACAAGGCCGAGCGCATCGATGCGGATCGCGAGCAGGCGGCCCAGCGGGCGGTCGACGACGAGCGCAACCGGATCGCCACCGAGCTGCAGGCCGTGGTGGCCAACGGCGTGAGCGCGATGGTGGTGCAGGCGGAGACGGTGCCGGTGCTGCTGGCCGCGGAGGATTCCGCCCGCGCTCGCGAGGCCTTCGAGGTGATCGAGGAGACCGGGCGCGACGCCCTCGCCGAGATGCGCAGGCTGCTGGGCGTGCTGCGGCGTGAGGGCGAAGCACCCCAGCTCGCCCCACAGCCGGGCCTGGCGCGGCTGGACGACCTGGTCACGCGGCTGCGGGAGCAGGGCCTGGCCATCGAGTTGATCGTGCTCGGCGAGCAGCGCGCGCTCGCGACAGGAGTGGACCTGACCGCCTACCGCGTGCTCCAGGACGCGCTCGAGGGCGCCGCTGCGGCCGAGGCCACGAAGGCCGCGGTCACGCTGCGATACCGGCTGCGCGACCTGGAGCTCGAGGTGCGCGACGATCGCCCGGCCGCCAACGGCGACGGGTCGCTCACCGCCCTGCGCGAGCGCGTGACGCTTTACGGCGGCCACGTGCGTGGCGGAGCAAGTCTCGTGAGCATCCTGAGCCGCCCCCGCGGGCTGCGAAAGCGCCTCCCGGACAGTCGCGACCGCGACTGGCGGGTGATCGACCGCCTCTTCGCCCTCGCGCTCATCCTCGGCACCCAGATCGAGCTGCTGCTGAAGCCGCACGTGCACGGGCCTCGTGGGCTGAGCATGCTGCTCTACGGCGCGATCTCCCTGACCCTGTTCGTGCGCCGGGAGCGCCCGCTGCTGCTGATCGCGGCCATCACGGTGGGCGGAACGGTCGGCCAGGCCGTGCTCCAGGGGCCGCCCGACATCACGTTCGTGATCCTCATCCTGCTTACCGGCGCCTATTCGGTCGGCGCCCACGCGCGCCAGCGCGTCGCCCTGATAGGGCTGGCGCTCGGGGTGGGGGTGGTGATCGCGGTGTCCGCCATCCGGCACGACAGCGACGTGATCTTCCCGACCGTGTTCTTCGTGTTCGTGCCCTGGCTCGTCGGTCGGACCCTGCGCCACCAGAGCGCCCTCTCGCGCGAGCTGGCCGAGAAGGCCGACAGGGCCCAGCACGAGCGCGACGAGGAGGAGCGGCGCGCGGTCTCCGCCGAGCGCGGCCGGATCGCCCGCGAGCTGCACGACGTGCTCGCGCACAACCTCAGCGTGATGGTCGTGCAGGCCGGCGCGGCGCGCCGGATCGTGGAGCGCGATCCCGACACCGCGGCCGACGCAGCCGACCTGATCCGCACGACAGGCCGCGACGCGCTCGCCGAGCTGCGGAGCCTGCTCGGCACGGTGCACCGCGACGAGGGCGAGCCGCTCGGCGGCGTGCCGTCGCTGGCCCAGGTCAACAGGCTCGTCAGGCGGGCGCGCGAGGCCGGCCTCACGGTCAGGCTCAAGGTCGAGGGCGAGGCCGCGCCGCTCCCCACGGGCATCGACCTGACCGCTTACCGCGTGGTGCAGGAGGCCCTCACCAACACGCTCAAGCACGCCGGCGAGGCGCGTGCCGAGGTCACCGTGCGCTACGAGCCTCGGGAGGTCGTGGTGGAGGTGGAGGACGACGGCATCGGGCCCGACGGCAACGGCCAGCTCGCGGACGTCGGCGGCGGGCACGGGCTCGTGGGCATGCGCGAGCGCGTGAGCGTCTACGGCGGCAAGCTCCAGGCCGGGCGCCGGCGCGGCGGCGGCTTCGCGGTGCGCGCGCGCCTG
>DAIMGB010000023.1:0-4713 GCA_036724195.1 Thermoleophilaceae bacterium | reverse complement strand
CGCCTGCCGCGCATCGCCTCGGCGCCGACGGAGCCGATCGCGTGAGCGTGCGCGTCCTGCTCGTTGACGACCAGTCGCTGATCCGCGCGGGCTTCCGCATGATCCTCGAAGCCGAGGAGGGCATCGAGGTGGTGGGGGAGGCTGCCGACGGCGTGCAGGCGGTGGACAGCGTGAAGCGCCTGAAGCCCGACGTGGTTCTGATGGACATCCGCATGCCCGAGATGGACGGCATCGAGGCCACGCGCCGGATCGCCTCGGCCGAGAGCTCGCCCAAGGTGCTCATGCTCACCACCTTCGACCTCGACGAGTACGTCTACGACGCGCTGCGCGCCGGCGCCAGCGGCTTCCTGCTGAAGGACGTGCCGGCTGAGCAGCTCGTGGACGGGCTGCGGGTAGTGGCCAGCGGCGAGGCGCTGCTGGCGCCGTCGGTCACGCGCCGGCTGATCCAGGAGTTCTCGCGCACGCCCGCGTCGCAGCGGGAGCTGCCGCCCACGCTCGAGGAGCTCACTCCGCGCGAGCTCGAGGTGTTCAAGCTGATGGCCCGCGGCATGTCGAACGCGGAGATCGCGGCCGAGCTCGTGGTCTCGGATACCACCGTCAAGACCCACGTGGCCCGCGTCCTCATGAAGCTCGGCGTGCGCGACCGCGTGCAGGCAGTGGTGCTGGCCTACGAGTCGGGGCTGGTGGCGCCCGGCGAGACCGCGCCGGCCTCGAGCGAGTAGTCGAGCCACTCCGAGCGCTTCGCGCCCACGCGCTCGTAGACGGCCTGAGCGCGGAGGTTGTCCTTCGCCGTCTGCCACTCGATCGTGGGGGCGCCGTGCATCGCGGCTCGCTCCGAGCAGGCGAGGATCAGCGCGTCGGCGGCGCCGGAGCCGCGCGCCGCCGGATCCACGAAAAGGTCGTTCATCACACCGAGCCGCTCGGCGCTGAGCGTGGACCAGCTCCAGAAAACCGTGGCGAAGCCGAGCATCGCGCCGTCCGGGCCGCGGGCCACCAGCTGCAGGCCCTCGCGCTCCGGGTCGGCGATCAGCGCCCGCGACATCTTGAGCAGCGCCTCGTCGCCGGGCGCGACCTCGTAGAAGTCGCAGTAGGCGCGCATCAGCGGCAGCAACTCGTCGAGGTCCGTCTCGCCCACGAGCTCGATGCGAATCTCCGCCATCAGCGCATAGCATCGCCGAAATGGACGGCTTGGAGGCCAGCCGGCGCAGGATGAGCGAGGAGGGGCTCGCCGACGTGGCGATCGACTCCTTCGCCCACTACTACGAGCTGCTGCAGAAGGGCGAGAGCGGCATGCTGCCCGAGTCGGAGATCGAGCCGCTCGAGGACGTGCCCGACGCCGAGGAGCTGCCGGCGCCCGACGACCCCGGGGTCCTCGACCGCGTGGTCGCGATCAAGCTGAACGGCGGCCTCGGCACGGGCATGGGCATGACGGGCCCGAAGTCGCTGCTGGAGGTCAAGGACGGAGTGACCTTCCTCGACCTGGTCGCCCGGCAGGTGCTGGAGCTGCGCGAGCGCTTCGAGGCGCGGCTGCCGCTCGTGCTGATGAACAGCTTCGCCACCCGCGACGCCTCGCTCGAGGCGCTCGAGCGCTATTCCGAGCTCGAGGCGGACGTGCCGCTCGACTTCGTGCAGGGCAAGGTGCCCAAGCTCACCGCCGACGAGCTGCAGCCGGTCGAGTGGCCCGACAACCCCGACCTCGAGTGGGCGCCGCCCGGTCACGGCGACCTCTACACCTCGCTCGTCAGCTCCGGCATGCTCGCCGAACTGCTCGACCACGGCTACGAGTACGCCTTCGTCTCGAACGTGGACAACGTCGGCGCGCTGCTCGAGCCACGCATCCTCGCCTGGTTCGCCCGCGAGGGGCCGCCCTTCGCGATGGAGGTGGCCGACCGCACGGAGGCCGACCGCAAGGGCGGCCACCCGGCCGTGAAGGACGGCCGCCTGGTGCTGCGCGAGACGGCGCAGACCCCGGAGGAGGACCTCGAGGCACTCCAGGACACGGCGCGCCATCGCTACTTCAACGCCAACAACCTCTGGCTCGACCTGCGCGCGCTGGACTCGGCCCTGCGCGAGCGCGACGGCGTGCTCGGCCTGCCGATGATCGTGAACGAGAAGACGGTGGACCCGGGCGACCCCTCATCACCCAAGGTGATCCAGCTCGAGACCGCGATGGGGGCGGCGATCGGGGTGTTCGACGGCGCGGCTGCGATCCGCGTCCCGCGCGAGCGCTTCACCCCGGTGAAGACCACGAACGACCTGCTGCTGCTTCGCTCGGATGCCTACGAGCTCGGCGACGACTGGCGGGTGAGCCTGGTGGCGGAGCAGATCCCCCTCATCGACCTCGACTCGGACTACTTCAAGCTGCTGCGGGACTTCGACGAGCGCTTCACGGACGGCCCGCCGTCGCTCGTGGCCGCAAGGCGGCTGGAGGTAATCGGTGACGTGGCCTTCGGCCGCGACGTGACGGTGCGCGGCGAGGTCACCGTGGAGAACGACGACGGCGAGCAGCTGAAGATCGAGGACGGCACCGTGCTCGAGGGCTAGGGCGCTTGCGGTGGTTGCGGGGCCGACGGTCTTCGCCTACGACTCCGACCCGACGGAAAAGCCCGGGTCGCCGCAGGTTGGTGCATAGGCTGGGGGGTGCGGCCAGAACGCTCCTGGGCCAGGGCTTTCCGTGACTCTTCGCCGGTCGTGGCGGTACTGGCGCTGTGTCCCGTGGTTGCCGCGCTGGCGCCCGCCCCGGGCGTGCCGGTGTCCCACATCCGGACCTTGATCGGCGCGGAGCGCTCGCTCGGCCTGTTCTTCGAGCCGTCCCTGCACCGGCGGCAGCGGGCTTCGCCCTAGCCTGTCGTTTGCGGCAGGTAGCGCCCATCCGCGTTGCCTCGCAGGCCGAGGGGTAGAGGGCGCCTTCCGAGCTGCGCCGGCTCACGCCTCGTCCTGGCCTAACGAGCCCCGTCGGCGCTCGCGCGCGCGTAGAAAAGCGCGCCTCGCACTGAGAATCGCCGCCAGCACGAGCGCGGCGGTCACCAAGCCGCCGACCAGGCCCACGTCAGCCGATACGTCACGGATGCTCGGTCCGAGCAGATAGGAGCCCAGGCCGAAGAGCAAGGCCCACACGAGCGCGCACGCCGCATTGGACAAAAGGAAATACGCGGCCCGCATGCGGTTGATGCCCGCCACCCACGACGGCGCGAACCACACCGCCAGCACGCCATACCGTTCAAAAAACCGGTTGCCGCTTTCGAGCGCGTGCTCGCGCCAGCCGCGCAACCAGCGTCCTGCGAGCACGATGCGGCGTCCGCCAAACCTCCCGATCAGCCAGCCGCTCGTCCCGCCGAGCGTGCCGCCAAGCCAAGCGACAGCGATCACGGAGACGATGTCGGGCCGCCCACGCGACGCCGCGATCCCAGCGCCGATCAATGCCACCTCTCCAGGCCCTGTAACGCCGATCCAGGTCACTGCGGCGGCCAGTCCGATGGCGAGGAAGTCGACCCTGGGGCCGCGGAGGTGATGGACGACGTGAAAGGCCGTGAGGGCGAGCACGCTGCCCACAGTGGCAGACCGAGTTCAACTTCCCGACCACTTTTCGGGGTGATCGTCAGAGTGGGAGGATGATCATGCGGGGCTTGGCACTCGTGCTGGCCAGCGGGGCGGTGATGCTTGGGCCGTCGACTGCCGGCGGCTCAGCTTTGGCGCCGGCTCGAGCGCTGCCATTCGGCGCCGCGCCCAGACTGGCATCGTGGCCTTCGGGAGCCCGGGGGCGGATCGTCCGCGCGGCCGCCAGGCAACTCGGCTACCGCGACAGCGGCCGCTATTGCACGAAGTTCGGCCCTTGTGAGCCGTGGTGTGCACTGTTCTCAACCTGGGCTTGGAGGGCCGCCGGAATTCCGATAGCCCGCTACCCGTTCACCGGCTCGATCTACTACTGGGCCGCGCTCAACGGCCGCGTTCTGCGCCCTGGCGCGGCACCGAAACCGGGTGACGCCGTCCTCTTCGGGACCGGCCCGCGGAGCGTCCGCAGCAGCCTTCACGTCGGCCTCGTCGAGGACGTGTATCCCGGCTACCTCGTCACCATTGAGGGCAACACCGCCCATCGGGTAGTTCGGCTAGTAGTGCCCACCGCCAACCCCGCTCGCGTGGGAGAGCCGGGCCGCATCTACGCCTACGCCTCGCCGCTTCGCGCTGGCCGCGGCGCGACGGGAGCTGCGCGACGACCCGGCCTGGCGGCGGCAGCGAGGGCTCTGCGCGCCTCGGAGCGGCCCCAGGCGAGCCTCGAGCCCCCGGCTCACGCGAGCAAACTGAGCGCGACCGACCTACGCCTGCGCCGCACGATCCGAAAGCTGCGGGCCCTTCAGCACATGCCATACCAAGCCGACGGCGTGAAGATCGGCTGGACCCGGGTCAACCCGCTCGGCCAGATCGAAGTAGCTGTGATCTCGCGAGGCCCGCTGGCCGCGGCCCAGCTGGCCTGGGGCCGCTTCCTTGCCCACTGGGGGGATGCGGGCAACGCCTATTCGGTCACTTACTACACCGCGGGGTGAGGTTCGGCCGGCCATCACCGAGTCCACGCTGCACTCGCTCTTGGAACGGCCGAATTCGCGCCCGCGGAACCACGGCCCGTGTACCGCCGTGAACAGAGTTGCAGCGGTGAATCACGGCTGCTTTCGCGCATGGCGGTCACTTGTCTCACTAACCGTCGGTATGCGACGGTTA
>DAIMGB010000022.1:0-11244 GCA_036724195.1 Thermoleophilaceae bacterium | reverse complement strand
ACGTTGTCCACGAGCACGAACTCCATCTCCTTGCGGAGGTGCTCGGGGATGTCGTCGATGTCGGCCTCGTTGCGCCGCGGGATCACGAGCCGCTCGATCTCGGCGCGCTGGGCGGCCAGCGCCTTCTCCTTCAATCCGCCGATCGGCAGTACCAGGCCGGTGAGCGTGACCTCGCCGGTCATGGCGGTGTCGGAGCGCACCGGGCGCCCCGTCACGAGCGAGGCCAGCGCCGTGGTCATGGTGATGCCGGCGCTCGGGCCGTCCTTGGGGATCGCGCCCGCGGGAACGTGCACGTGCACGTCGTGGCTCGAGAACCAGTCCCCGGGCACGCTGCCGCCGTCGAGCGTGTCCGCGTGGCGCTTTATGTAGGAGAGCGCGGCGGCCGCCGACTCCTTCATAACGTCGCCCAGCTGCCCCGTGATCTGCAGCTTCCCCTCGCCCGGATAGGCCGTGGCCTCCACGAACAGCACGTCCCCGCCGGCCGGTGTCCAGGCCAGTCCGGTGGCAACGCCCGGCTCGTCGGTGCGCCGCGTCACGTCCGGCTGGAAGCGGCGCTTGCCCAGCAGCTCCACCACGGCCTTCGCGCGGATCGTCCGCTTCGACCTGCGGCTGCCCTCGGCGAACTCGCGCGCGACCTTGCGGCACACCGAGCCGATCTCCCGCTCGAGGTTGCGCACCCCGGCCTCGCGCGTGTAGCCGTCGATGATCACGTCGATCGCGTCGTCGGTGAACTCGATCTTCGAGCGCCCGACGCCGTTGCGCTCCATCTGGCGCGGCACCAGGTAGCGCTTGGCGATCTCGCGCTTCTCCTCGTGCGTATAGCCGGACAGCTCGATCACCTCCATGCGGTCGCGCAGCGGCGGGGCCACCGGATCGAGCTGGTTCGCGGTGGTGATGAAGAAGACGTGGGAGAGGTCGAACGGCAGGTCCAGGTAGTGGTCGCGGAAGGTCGAGTTCTGCTCGGGGTCGAGCACCTCGAGCATCGCGCTGGACGGGTCCCCGCGGAAGTCCGCGCCCATCTTGTCGATCTCGTCGATCATCAGCACCGGATTCTTCGAGCCGGCGTCGCGCATCGAGCGGATGATCGTGCCGGGCATCGCGCCGATGTAGGTGCGGCGGTGGCCGCGGATCTCCGACTCGTCGCGGATGCCGCCCACCGAGATGCGCTCGAACTGGCGGCCCATCGCGCGCGCCACGGAGCGCCCAAGCGACGTCTTGCCCACGCCGGGCGGGCCGACGAAGCAGAGGATCGAGGAGCCGGCGTCGGGCTTGAGCTTTCGCACGGCCAGGAACTCCAGGATGCGGTCCTTCACGGGCGCGATGTCGTAGTGGTCCTCGTCGAGCGTCTTGCGCGCCTCCTTTAGGTCGAGGCTGTCCTCCGACTCCTTCGACCACGGCAGCGTGGCGAGCCACTCGAGGTAGGTGCGGATCACGCCATACTCCGCGGCCTGCGGGGGCAGGCGCTCGAAGCGGTCGAGCTCGCGCTCGGCCTGCTTGCGGGCCACCTCGGGCAGGCCCGCGGCGTCGAGCTGCTCGCGCAGCTCGCTCGCCTCCGCCTGCTGCTCGTCCAGCTCGCCGAGCTCCTCCTGGATCGCCTTCAGCTGCTGGCGCAGGAAGTACTCGCGCTGGCCCTTCTCCATCTCCGACTGGACCTGCGACTGGATCTTCGAGCCGATGGCCACCAGCTCGAGCTCGCGCGCCAGCACCTCCGACAGCAGGCGCAGGCGCTTTGCCACGTCGCGCTCCTCGAGCAGCCTCTGCTTCTCCTCGGTCTTGATCCGAAGCGAGCCGGCGATCATGTGCGCCAGCTCCGCCGGATCCTCGAGGTTGGTCACCGCTATCTGCAGCTCCTCGGGCAGGTACGGGACCTCGGCGATGATCTGGGAGAACATCGCCTGCACGTTGCGGTGGAGCGCCTCGAGCTCGTCCGAGGGGTGCACGACGTCGGGCGCCTCCTCGATGTGCGCCACGAGGTAGGGATCGCTGGACACGTAGCTCTCGATCCGGACTCGCTGGGCGCCGTGCACGAGGATCCGCAGCGTGCCGTCGGGCACCTTCATCATGCGCGCCACCACGCCGGCCACGCCGACGCCGTAGAGGTCGTCGGCGCCGGGGTTCTCGTGCTCCGGGTCCTTCGAGGCCACCATCGCCAGCATCCGCGAGCCGGCCAGCACGTCGTTGACCAGCTCGATCGAGCGCTCCTGGCCGATCGCGAGCGGCACCAGCGTCTCCGGGAAGGCGACGCTGTCGCGCAGCGGCAGGACCGCCAGCGACTCCGGCAGCGATACGGCGGCGACCTGGAGCGGCTCGCCGTTCTCGGACGGGACGTGGACGCTCACTCCGCGCCCCCGGAGCGCTCATCGTCGCCCGGCGGCTCCGCGCCCTCCTCGATCGGCACCCGCCGCGAGCGCTCCTGGCGCGCCGCCAGCGGCACTTCCACCTGCAGCACGCCGTCCTCGTAGCTGGCACGCGCCTGGTCGGCCAGGACGTCGGCGCCCAACTCGACGGTGCGCCGGAACGGGCCATGCTCGATCTCAATCTGCTGGTAGAGCCGGCCACGCGCCTGGTCGGGGCGGCGCTCGCCCGCAATCAGCAGCTGGCGGCCGCGGATCTCCAGCGCTACGTCCTCGATGGTCACGCCGGCGAGGTCGGCCTTGACCACCGCGCGCGGCGGATCGTCCACGTAGAACACGTCCACCGGCGGCGAGAAGCCCCGGCCGCGCAGGCCGGTCGAGCGCTCGAACACGTCGCCGAACAGCTCATCGATCTCGCGCCGCATGCGCTCGAAGTTCGCGAACAGGTCGCGCGAGGGAGGCATCTCCCGAGAATACCTTCGCGCCGTCGCCGGGCCACGGGCCCGGCGCGCCGCTACGGCGCCCCAGGCACCTCGTACACCGCCCCCTCCTCGGCCATCTCCACCGGGGCGCCGTAGCCGTCGCTGGCTTCCTCGCGGGCCCAGCTCGCGTCGAGCTCGTCGGAGATGTGGGTGATCACCAGCCGCTTGACCTTCGCGTCGCGGCCGTGCTCGCCCGCCTCGCGCGGGGTCAGGTGGCCGCGCTTGCCGGTGCGCTCGGGGCGCGGCAGGGTGCCCTCCACCACGAGCAGGTCGGCGTCGGCGGCGAACGTCTTCAACTCGTCGGTGGGGCTGCTGTCGGCGCCGTAGACGATGCGGCCGCCGGTCTGCGAGTCGATCGACATGGCGAAGGTCTCCGTGAAGTGCGGCACCTCGTGGAAGCGGATCTTGAAGGGGCCGATGGCCACCTCCGAGCTGACGTCGTACTCGATCAGGTCGAAGGCGTTCTCGATCAGGTCGTCGTTGCCCCAGGCCCCCACCACGCGGCGAAAGGTGTCGCGCGAGCCGGGCGGCGCGTAGAGCTTGGGGTGCGCGGGGTTGTCCGTGCCGGGGAAGCCGCCCACGGGGACGGGCTGCTGGCGCGGCGCGTAGGTGAGGGCGTAGGAGTAGGGCACGAGATCCAGGAAGTGATCGGCGTGCAGGTGCGAGAGCACCACCGCGTCCACGTCCACGTAGTCGCAGAACTGGCGCAGCTTGGAGAAGACGCCATTGCCTATGTCGATCACGACCGCGGTGTCGCCCTCTTCGAGCAGATATCCGGAGCACGCACCCCCGGCGTCCTGCCAGGAGGGCGACTTGCCCAGCACCCTCAACCTCATAAAACGGGAGACTAACCGCGCTCTTGGCCGCTCGGTTAGGCAAGCCGCTCTTCCGCGGTGCCCGGCGCCCCCTACGCCACCGGGCCAGGGCTCCCCGTTCGCTCTATCCGTTCGGCTGGGGGAAGGCGTAGGCGGCCGTGATCCGCTCCGTGCGGAACACGAACGCCAGCTGGCGCTCCGGGGCGAGGTTGCGCTCGGCGGGACGGAAGGTCGAGCACGGCTCCGAGAGATCGAGAGCGCAGAGGTGGTTCTGGTGAAAGAAGCAGTCCTCGCAGGAGATCCGCTTGCCCTTGCTCTTGACCAAGTTTGCCATCGGCGGCCATCCTGCAACACCGGCGCGGCCTTCGCCAGTCGCGTTTCCGCAAAACGGGTCTTTTCCTCGTCCCTGCAATCTCCGGCTTTTCCGAGTGGGGGGCCGCAACTACCGGGTTTTGAGAGGGGGCGAATATCGTCGGGCCGATGGAACTGGTGAGCGGCGCGACCGGATACGTGGGCGGGCAGCTCGCGCGGCGGCTCGTCGCCGAGGGCCGCGCGGTGCGCTGCCTGGCTCGCAACCCCTCGCGGCTCGAGGCCCTTGGCGAGGGCTTCGAGCACGCGGCGGGCGACGTGCTGACCGGCCGGGGCCTCGATCGCGCGCTCGACGGCGTCCAGACGGCCTACTACCTCGTGCACTCGATGGAGGCGGCCAGCGAGAGCGGCGGCGACTTCGGCGAGCGCGACCGCCGCGCCGCCCACAACTTCGCGCACGCGGCGGGTGAGGCGGGCGTGGAGCGGATCGTCTACCTGGGTGGGATCGCGCCGCCCGGCAAGCCCTCCCCACACCTGCGCTCGAGGCTCGAGGTCGAGACGATCCTGCTCGAGGCGGTTCCCGCCTCCACCGCGCTGCGGGCGTCGATCGTGATCGGCGCGGGCTCCTCGTCCTTTCGCGTGCTCGTGCGGCTGGTCGAGCGCCTGCGCGTGCTGCCGATGCCCGCCTGGCGCTCCAACCGCACGCAGCCGATCGACGAGCGCGACGTGATCGACTACCTCGCGCTCACCGGCGCGACGCCGGCGGCCGCGGGCAGGTCGCTCGACGTGGTGGGCCCCGACGTGGTCAGCTATGGCGAGATGATCGAGTGCATCGCCGAGTCGATGGGCGTGGGCCGGGTGCCGCTGGGCTTCGCCCGCTCCCTCACCGCTCCGGCCAGCGCGGTGGTCAGCGCCGTCACCGAGCAGCCGCTCGATCTGGTGCGCCCGCTGATGGCCAGCCTCGAGTCCGACCTGCTGCCGCGTGACCCGGTTGAGGCGGCGGAGATGTACGGGCTCCGGCCGCGCCGCTTCGAGCGCGCGGTCGAGCACGCCCTGGCCGAGTGGGAGTCGCTCGAGCCGCTGGGTGCCCGGTGAGGGTCGAGCGCACGGTGGAGCTGGACGCGCCACCGGAGAAGGTCTACGACCTGGTGATGGACCCGCGCCGCCTCGAGGAGTGGGTCACGATTCACCACAAGCTCGACAACGCACCCCCCGGCTCGCTCAAGGAGGGGTCGGAGGTGAGCCAGACGATGAAGCTCGCCGGGCGCAAGTTCAAGGTGCGCTGGACGGTGGTGGAGAACAAGCCCTGCGACCACGTGGTCTGGGAGGGCAAGGGCCCGGTCTTCTCCCACGCCCGGGTGATGTACGGCTTCAAGCCCTCGGGCGAGGGCACGTCCTTCTCCTACACCAACGAGTACGACCTGCCCGGCGGCGCGCTCGGGCGCATCGCGGGCAACACGGTCACGCGCATCACCGGCAAAGAGGTCGATGCCTCGCTGAAGAAGCTCAAGGAACTCGTCGAGTAGTTCAGGTAGCTACTATTAACGGTTAATTCCAATTCTCTAGTTACTGGAGAGGTTTTGACCAATTTTCTGGATGAGAAGCGCAAGGAGATAGATGCGCGACTGCGTGAGCTGCGGCCACTGGTGGACGAGTTCCACCGGCTCGAGAAGGCATCGGCCGCTCTCGCGGAGGTAGGCAACGGAAGCCGACAGTCCACGACGCGCCGCCGCCGCGGCGCCGCCGCCTCCAGCGGTGGCCGCCGCCGTCGAGGCCGTCCACGCGGCAGCGGCACCCGCTCCGTGCAGGCGCTCGAGCTCGTGAGGGCGCGGCCCGGCATCACCATCTCAGAGCTCGCCGAGGCCATGAACATCAAGGCCAATTATCTGTACCGGGTATTGCCGACGCTCGAGGCCGAGGGACAGGTGAAGAAGCGCGACAAGGGCTGGCACCCGGCCTGAGCCGCACCGTGGCCGCGACCTTGGATGCGGCCACCTGTTTGACCGGATGTGAAGCCGGCACTCCTTTCCGTGGTTGTCCTGCTGGCGTTCGCGCCCGCGGCGGCCACGGCCGCTCAGCGCGTGACCACGGCGCGCGGCCCCCTGGCCGCGCCGCCCAAGCTGGTGGGCGCGAAGGTCGCATGGCAGGAGCGGCGCTGCCTGCCGGGTCGCGCCTGAGCACGGCCCTGTCGCGATCTCCTCGACGGCGCTGCGCAATACGCACGACGCCACGAAGGTCACCGTCAGCTGCCCGCGCGCCTGCACCGGCGTGGTCCGCCTGCGCCGCGGGAAGTCCCGGCTGGCCTCGAAGGCGTTCGGGTCGGAGCGGCGCGGGCGCAAGGCGCTACCGCTGAAGCTCACGCGCGCCGCCCGCACCCTGCTGCGCCGCCACGGATCGCTCGCAGTAAAGGTGAGCGTGACGGTCACCGACCGCGACCAGCGCACCCGCACGATCAGCCGCCGCGCCCGCCTCACGGGCTCCTAGGCCACGAGACGCATATTCACCCCCTATGTGGGGGTCGATGTGCGAAGCGTGGCGCCGAGGGGCCTAGATCAGGTCCTTCACGGCTTCGCGCTCTTCCTTCAGCTCGTCCACCGAGGCCTGGATCTTCTCCTTGGAGAAGTCGGTCAGCTCGATGCCCTGCACGACCTCGTACTTGCCGTCTGAGCAGGTGACGGGGAAGGAGCAGATGATTCCCTCCTCGATGTCGTAGTCGCCCGTCGAGGGGATGGCCATCGAGCGCCAGTCGTCGGCGCCCAGCACCCAGTCGTGCACGTGGTCGATCGCCGCGCTTGCGGCCGAGGCGGCGCTGGAGGCGCCACGCGCCTCGATGATCGCCGCGCCGCGCTTGCCCACGGTCGGCAGGAACTGCTCCTCGATCCAGACCTGGTCGTCCACGACGTCGGCGGCCGTCTCACCCTTCACCTTGGCGTTGAAGAGGTCGGGGTACATCGTGGGCGAGTGGTTGCCCCAGACGCTCATGTTGGTGATGTCGGCGAGAGGGCAGCTGAGCTTGTCGGCCAGCTGGGCGAGCGCGCGGTTGTGGTCGAGCCGGGTCATCGCCGTGAAGCGCTCGTTCGGCACGTCGGGGGCGTGGCTCATCGCGATCAGGGCGTTGGTGTTGGCCGGGTTGCCCACCACCAGCACGCGGATGTCGTCCGCCGCGCCCTCGTTGATCGCCTCGCCCTGCGGGCCGAAGATCTTGCCGTTCTCCTGCAGCAGGTCGGAGCGCTCCATGCCCTTGCCGCGCGGCTTTGCGCCCACCAGCAGCGCGACGTTCGCGCCGTCGAAGGCCTCCTTGGCGTCGTCGGTGAGCTCCATCCGGCGCAGCAGCGGGAAGGCGGAGTCCTCGAGCTCCATCGCCACGCCCTCGAGCGCCTCCATCGCGTCCGTTATCTCGAGCATTCGCAGCTCGACGGGCTGGTCCTTGCCGAGCATCTCGCCGGCGGCGATCCGGAACAGCAGGCTGTAGCTGATCGCGCCGGCCGCGCCGGTGACTGTCACCTTCACTGGGTCACTCACGATGCGTTCTCCATCTCCTTGATCACAGCGTCGGCGTACTCGGAAGTGCCGACGGCGCTCGGGTCGTCGCGGTCGTCCTTCAGGTCGTAGGTCACGTCCTCACCCTTCCTGATCACCTCGGCGATCGCCGACTCCAGGCGGTCGGCGGCCTCGTGCTCGTCGAGGTGGTGCAGCATCAGCACGCCGGACAGCATCAGGGCGGTCGGGTTCACCTTGTTCTGGCCCTTGTACTTCGGCGCCGAGCCGTGGGTGGCCTCGAATATGGCCGCCTCGCTGCCGATGTTCGCGCCGGGCGCCAGGCCAAGGCCGCCGATCAGCCCGGCACCAAGGTCGGACACGATGTCGCCGTAGAGGTTCGGCAGCACGATCACGTCGTACTCCTCGGGCCGCGACACCAGCTGGTTGCAGAGGTTGTCGATGATGCGGTCCTCGAATTCGATCTCCGGATGCTTCTCCGCGACCTTGCGGGCGGTGTCGAGAAAGAGACCGTCGGTGTGCTTCATGATGTTCGCCTTGTGCGCGGCGGTGATCTTCTTGCGCCCGTACTCCTTGGCGTAGTCGAAGGCCGACTCCACGATCCGCTCTGAGCCGAAGATCGAGATCGGCTTGATCGAGATGCCCGAGTCGTCGCGAATCGGGCTGTCGAGCTCGTCGGCCAGGAACTTGGCGAGCTTCGCCTCCTCCTCCGAGCCCTGCTCGAACTCGATCCCGGCGTAGAGATCCTCGGTGTTCTCGCGCACGATCACGATGTCGGTATCCGGGAACTTCGTGCGCACGCCCTCGTAGGCCTTGCAGGGCCGGATGCACGAGTAGAGGTCGAACTCCTTGCGCAGCGCCACGTTGATCGAGCGAAAGCCGGAGCCGACGGGCGTGGTGGTTGGGCCCTTGATGGCGATCCCGCGCTCGCGGACCGAGTCCAGCGTGCGGTCGGGCAGCGGGTTGCCCTCCTCCTCGTAGACGTCCTGGCCGGCGTCCTGTTCGTCCCACTCGAACTCGACGCCGGTGGCCTCGAGCACGCGCCGGGTCGCCTGGGCGATCTCGGGTCCGGTGCCGTCTCCGGGGATCAGGGTGACGCTGTGAGCCAAATCAGTCCTCTCCGTTGGGTGATGCGGGCAGTCTGCCAACATTCCGCGGCACGGTGTTCGGCGGAGGATCGATCCGGCTGGCGCGGGTGTTCGGCGTCCGCATCGGCGTGGACCCGAGCTGGTTCTTCGTCCTGTTCCTGATCATCTGGTCGCTGTCGGGCTACTACGACGACTTCGCGCTCGCGGTGATCAGCGCGCTCCTGTTCTTCCTCTCGATCGTGCTGCACGAGCTTGGCCACGCCGTCGTGGCCATGCGAAACGGCATCCCGATCCTCGGCATCGACCTCTGGATGTTCGGCGGCGTGGCGAAGATGAGCGGCGACACCCAGTCGCCCGGCGTGGAGTTCCGGGTGGCCGCGGCCGGCCCGCTGGTCACGCT
This sequence comes from Thermoleophilaceae bacterium, assembly GCA_036724195.1. Taxonomy (GTDB): domain Bacteria; phylum Actinomycetota; class Thermoleophilia; order Solirubrobacterales; family Thermoleophilaceae; genus DATACN01. Next base: position 2,298 of record DAIMGB010000022.1, on the reverse strand, counting down.
GGCGATCGTGGGGGTGTGCCTCGGCCTCGGCTCCCTGATCGCCGGCGGCCACGATGCCCTTCAGGCCACACGCTTCGAGGGCACGGCCAACGGCGCGACGGCGGTGCTGGGCTACCTGGCGTCCATCAATGCGCTGGTCCTGGTGTTCAACCTGATCCCGGGCTTCCCGCTCGACGGCGGCCGCATCGCCCGGGCGATCGTCTGGTGGCGGACGGGCGACCGCAACCGCGCGACGCTGTTCGCGGCCCGCCTGGGTCGCGGCTTCGCCTTCCTGATGATCGGGGTCGGCGGCTACATCCTGCTCAGGGGCGGCGACGCCGTGTTCGGCATCTGGCTGGCGTTCATCGGGATCTTTCTCTCCCAGGCGGCCCGCGGCGCCGAGGTCGAGAGCGCCATCGGCAGCCGCATCGACGGGCTCAAGGTGTCCGACGTGATGGACGCCGAGCCGGTCGCGGTGCCCGAGGACCTGCCGCTCGACCGGGCCGAGAATGAGTTCTTCCTGCGCTACGGCTGGCCCTGGTTCCCGGTCGTGGACGCGCGCGGCCGGCTGGTGGGGCTGCTCAGCCACGAGGCCGTGACGAGCCTCCCCGAGGCGGTCCGCCCCGGCCGCGCGGTGGGCTCGGTGATGGCCCGCACCGAGCCCGACAGCGGCCTTCGCGTGCAGGTCGAGGAGCCGCTCGAGACGCTGCTCGGCCGCGAGGCCCTGGCGCGGCTCGGCGCGCTCATGGCGGTGGACGCCGAAGGCAGGCTTCGCGGCATCGTGACCGTCGACCAGCTGCGCCGGGCTCTCCGCCCCGCCGCGCCCGTTGCATAGAATCGCCGGTCGCGACTCGCATGCCCCAACACGACGTCCTCGTCATAGGAGCCGGCCTCGCCGGCCAGCGCGCAGCCCTCGCGGCAGCTGAGGAGGGCGCCAACGTCGGCATCATCTCCAAGGTCCACCCCGTTCGCTCGCACTCGAACGCGGCCCAGGGCGGCATCAACGCGGCGCTCGACCCCGAGGACTCCTGGGAGTCGCACGCCTACGACACGGTCAAGGGCTCCGACTACCTGGGCGACCAGGACGCCATCGAGATCATGTGCCGGGAGGCGCCGAACCAAGTGCTCACGCTCGAGCACCTCGGCGTGACCTTCCACCGCGACGAGACCGGCCACCTCGGCACGCGCGCCTTCGGCGGCGCCTCGGCCGCTCGCACCTACTACATCGCCGACATCACCGGCCAGGCGATCCTGCACGTGCTCTACGAGCAGCTGATGAAGCACGAGGAGGTCCACCGCTACGAGGAGTGGTTCACCACCGCGCTCGCGCAGGACGACGAGGGCCGCATCGCCGGAGCGGTCACGCGCAACGTCCGCGACGGCTCGATGGAGCTGTTCTCGGCCAAGACCGTGATCCTCGCCTCCGGCGGCAACGGGCAGGTCTACAACCCAACCACGAACGCGCTCGCCTGCACGGGCGACGGGATCGCGATGGCCTACCGCATCGGCGCCCCTCTGATGGACATGGAGATGGTGCAGTACCACCCCACCACGCTCGCCGGCCTGGGCCTCCTGATCACAGAGGGAGCGCGCGGCGAGGGCGCCCACCTCTACAACGCCGAGGGCGAGCGCTTCATGGAGAAGTACGCGCCCAACAAGATGGAGCTGGCCTCGCGCGACGTGGTGTCGCGTGCCGAGCAGACCGAGATCGACGAAGGCCGCGGCTTCGACGACGGCACCGTCGCGCTCGACATCACGCAGGTGCCGCGCAAGCGCATCCACGAGGCGCTCAGGGAGATCGTGAACGTGGGCCGCGACTTCGCCGGGGTGGACATCACCCAGGAGCCGATCCGCATCAAGCCCGGCAACCACTACGTCATGGGCGGCGTGAAGACGGACGTGGACGGCCAGACCGACATCCCGGGCCTATACGCCGCCGGCGAGTGCGCCTGCGTCTCGGTGCACGGCGGCAACCGCCTGGGCGCCAACTCGCTGCTCGACACGCTCGTGTTCGGCCGCCGCTCGGGACAGCACGCGGCCAAGGCCGCGGAGGGCATGGCGGTGACCGAGCCCAGTCGCGCTCGCCTGAACGACGAGGGCGACCGCATCGCCGAGATCATGGGCCGCGAGCGCACCGGGCGGCGCGTGTCCGAGATCAAGGCCGAGCTGGGCGCCACGATGGACAAGTACGTGGCCGTGTTCCGAGACGAGGAGGGCCTGAAGGAGGCGCTCGAGATCGTCCGCCGGCTGCGCGAGGAGGCCCAGAACCCGTCCATCGACGACCACGGCGCCGTCTTCAACCAGGACCTGCTTGGCGCG
>DAIMGB010000021.1:0-11417 GCA_036724195.1 Thermoleophilaceae bacterium | reverse complement strand
GTCCAGCGCGCTGCGCTCGACGAGGATGCGCGAGCGCGCGCAGCAGTCCTGGCCGGCGTTGCCGAACACCGCCATCGGAGCCGACGAGGCCGCCTTCTCGAGGTCGGCGTCGGCGAACACGACGTTCGCGGACTTGCCGCCCAGCTCGAGCGTGACGCGCTTGATCGTGCCCGCCGCGCCCTCGGCGATGCGCCGCCCCACCTCGGTGGACCCGGTGAAGGCGACCTTCGCCACGTCGGGGTGCTCCACCAGGCGCTGGCCGCAGACGCTGCCCGGGCCCGCCACCACGTTCACCACGCCCTCCGGCAGGCCGGCGTCGAGTGCGATGCGCTCCAGCTCGACGGCCGTCAGCGGGGTCAGCTCGGCCGGCTTCAGCACGACCGTGTTGCCCGCCGCCAGCGCGGGCGCCACCTTCCACGACGCGATCGTGAGCGGGAAGTTCCAGGGCGTGATCAGCGCCACCACGCCGAGCGGCTCGCGGAACGTCATATCCACACCGCCCTCCACCGGGATCGTTTGGCCCAGCAGCCGCTCCGGCGCCCCGGCGTAGTAGCGGAAGGTCTCCGCGACCATGCCCATCTCCCCGCGCGCGTCGCCGATCGGCTTGCCCGCGTTGCGGGCCTCGAGCACGGCCAGCTCCTCCTGCTTTGCCTCGAGCGCGTCGGCCAGCCCGTGGAGCAGCCGCGAGCGGTCCGGCGGGCTGACCGCGCGCCAGGCCGGGAAGGCGGCCTTCGCGCGGGCGACCGCCGCGTCGGTCTCCTCCACGCCGGCCTGCGGCAGCTCGGCCATAACCTCGGCCGTCGCAGGTTCGATCACGCTGATCATCGGGCAGTCACCTTGCGCGCCTCGGCCACGAGCGTGGCCAGCACACGGCTGCGCTCGTCCTCCTCCGGGTGCCAGAGCACGCCGAGCACGTGCCGCCGCGACGGATCCTCGACCGCCTCGACGAGCCCGTCGGGGTCGGACCAGCCGGTCACGCTGAGGCCCTCGCCCACCTCGGCCGCGCCCTGGTGGTGGTGCGACTTCACGGAAGTGCGCTCGGCGCCGACCGCACGCGCGGCCAGGGAGCCAGGCTCCAGCCGCACGGCGTGCTCGCAGAACTCGCCGGGGGTGTGGCGGTGGGTTCGGACCGCGGGGAGGTGCTGCTCTAGCGTGCCGCCGTAGGCCACGTTCAGCAGCTGCATCCCACGGCAAACTCCGAGTACGGGCATGTCGCGCTCGACGGCGCGGTGCGCGAGGGCCAGCTCGAAGCGGTCGCGCTCGGGCCACGTGGTGCCGGTCTCTGAGTGCGGGCTGTCGCCATAGGAGCCGGGGTCCACGTCGGAGCCGCCCGCCAGCACCAGGGCGTCGAGCAGGTCCAGCAAGCCGTCGGGCGCCTCGGCCGAGGCATCGTCGGGAGGCACCAGGATCGGCAGGCCGCCCGCGCGCGAGATCGCGACCGAGTAGCTGCGCGGCGAGAGGTTCGCCTGCACCTCCCACGAGCCCCAGCTCGCCACCTCGAGCGCGGAGCAGACGCCGATGACCGGGCGCCCGTCGCTCACAACCGCTCGAAGCCCCGGAACTTCTCCCAGTCGGTCACGGCCGCGTTGTACGCGTCGATCTCGACGCGGGCGCGGTTCAGGTAGTGGTCGACCACGTCCTGGCCGAACGCGTCGCGCACCACTGCGGAGCCGGCGAACAGGTCGCGCGCCTCCTCGATCGTGTCCGGCACCCGCTCCTTGTCGGAGTCGTAGGCGTTGCCCTCGAAGGCCGGCTCCAGCTCGAGCTCGTTGTCGATGCCGTGCAGCCCGGCGGCGATCATCGCCGACAGCGCCAGGTACGGGTTCACGTCCGCCCCCGGCAGCCGGTTCTCCACCCGCCTGCCGAGGCCGTGGCCCACCACGCGCATCGAGCAGGTGCGGTTGTCCTTGCCCCACGCCACCGCGGTCGGGGCGAACGAGCCCTCCACGAAGCGCTTGTAGGAGTTGATGTGCGGTGCGAAGAACAGCGTCATCTCGCGCAGGCAGGCGAGCTGGCCGGCCACGAAGCGATCGAAGGCCGCGTCGTCGTCCGCGAACACGTTCTCGCCGCCGTCCTCGTGAGCGAGCGAGCAGTGGATGTGGCACGAGTTGCCCTCGAGCTCGTTGAACTTCGCCATGAAGGTGAGCGCCTTGCCCTCCTGCGCGGCGATCTCCTTGGCGCCGTTCTTGTAGACCGCATGGTCGTCCGCGGTGCGCAGCGCCTGGGCGTAGTGGAAGTTGATCTCGTGCTGGCCGAAGTTGCACTCGCCCTTCGAGTTCTCCACGTGCATGCCCGCGCCCATCATCGAGTTGCGGATGCGGCGGATCAGCGGCTCCACGCGGGCGGTCCCGAGCAGCGAGTAGTCGACGTTGTAGAGGTTGGCCGGCTCGAGGTCGCGGTAGGCCTTGTGCCAGGCCTCCTCGTATGTGTTGTTGAACACCATGAACTCGAGCTCGGTGCCGGCGTTCGCGGTCCAGCCGCGCTCCGACAGGCGTGCGAGCTGTCGCCTGAGGATCTGGCGCGGCGAGGCGAGCACCTCCTCGTTCTCGGACCAGCGCAGGTCCGCCATTACGAGGACCGTTCCCGGGTGCCACGGGATCGGCCTGAGCGTGTCCAGGTCGGGCACCATCTCGAAGTCGCCGTAGCCGCGCTCCCAGCTCGACATCGCGTATCCGGAGACGGTCTCCATGTCCACGTCGACCGCCAGCAGGTAGTTGCAGCCCTCGGCGCCGTGCTCGAGCACCTCGTCGAGGAAGTGGGCCGCCGTCAGGCGCTTGCCCTGGAGGCGGCCCTCCATGTCGGCAATCGCCAGCAACACGGTGTCCACCGTGCCGTCCTTCACCGCATCTCGGAGATCGCCGAGCTCCATACCCCCCACTTTCCGTATAAGGTCCGTTGGACCGACCTTTACCCGGAGCCTACCGCGTTGTCAAGCCCCCTCACCAGCGCCGACGCGCAAGTAATCGTGATCGGCGGAGGGGTCGTCGGGGCCGCCTCCGCGCACGCACTGACGCGGCGCGGGGTGTCCACCCTCGTGCTGGAGGCCGAGCGCGAGCCGGCACTGGGCGCGAGCGGCACCAACTCCGGGATCGTGCACACCGGCTTCGACTCGCCGCCTGGCGAGCTGGAGACGGAGCTGATCCTGCGCGCGGGCCAGCTGCGCGAGAACCTGTTCGACGAGCTCGGCGTGCCGCTGCGGCGATGCGGCGCGCTGCTGGCGCCGCTCGACGCCGGAGAGCGCGAGACGGTGAGCGCCATGGCGGAGGCGGCCAGGCGCAACGGCGTGGAGACGCAGCTGGGCGAGGACGGCTCGCTGTCGGTGCCCGGGGAGAGCGTGACCGACCCGGTGGCCTACACGCGCGCGCTGCTGGCCGCCGCGAAGGCCGGCGGCGCGGACCTGCGCACCGCCACGCGCGTCGAAGCGGTCGTGCGGGCCTCCGGCGGGCTGGAGCTGGGACTTGCCGGGGGCGGCAGCGTGCGCTGTGCGGTGGCGGTGAACTGCGCCGGCCTGCACGCCGACGCCGTGGCGCGCATGGCGGGCGACGACAGCTTCGAGGTGTACCCGCGCAAGGGCGAGTTCTTCGTGTTCGAGCCGCCCGGTGGGCAGCCGCTCGAGCGGATCCTGCTGCCCGTGCCCACCAAGCGCACCAAGGGTGTGCTGGTGTTCCCCACCATCGACGGCAAGCTCGTAGCCGGACCGACCGCCCACGACCAGGACGACAAGCGCGACTGGTCCCTGCGTGAGAGCGCGCGGGCCGAGGTGATGGAGAAGGCCGCCCGCCTGCTTCCGGAGCTCGAGGCGGCCGAGCCGATCGCGAGCTACGCCGGGCTGCGACCCACCGGCCGCGGCGTGAACTACCTGATCGGCCGCGCGGGCGGCTGCCCTGAACTGATCAACGTCGCGGCCATCCGGTCGACCGGGCTCACCGCATCACCGGGGATCGGCGAGCGGGTGGCCGGCCTGGTGGCCGAGCAGGGCATCGAGCTGGGGCCCGCGCGGCCGCTGCCCGCGCCTCCACAGGCGGACGGCGAGCCGTGGTGGCTACGGGCAGCCCGGCGGGCGGAGCTGGCAGCGTGAGCTCGCCGCTGTTCCTCGGAATCGACGAGGGCACCACGGGCGTGAAGGCCGCCCTGTTCGACCAGCAGCTGCAGCCCCTGCGCGAGGCCAGGCGGGCGAAGGAGAACCGCCACCCGAAGCCCGGCTGGGTGGAGCAGGACGGCGAGGAGGTGCTGCGCGCGGTCGCTGAGGCGGTGGCCGAGCTGCTCCACGACCCGCCCGGCGAGATCGTGGCGTGCGGGCTCGACCACCAGGGCGAGTCCGTGCTGGCCTGGGATGCCGAAAGCGGCGCGCCGCTCACGCCGATCGTGGTCTGGCAGGACAAGCGCTCGCAGGAGGTGCTCAGCCGCCTGGGCGGCGACGAGGACGAGATCCGCGCCCGCAGCGGCCTGCCGCTCGACCCCTACTTCTCGGCGGGCAAGCTGGCCTGGCTGCTGGAGCACGACGACGCAGTCGCGGCCGCGCGCGATGCCGGCACGCTGCGCATGGGCACGGTGGACTCCTTCCTGTGCGACCGGCTCGGCGCCGGCTTCGCCACCGACGCCTCCACGGCGTCGCGCACCCAGCTCCACAGGCTCGGCACGCCGGGCTTCGACGACTGGCTGTGCGAGCGCTTCGGCGTGCCGAAGGAGGTCCTGCCCGAGGTCCGCGACAGCGCCGGCGAGCTGGGCACGCTTCGGCACGAGTCGTGGCCGCGCGAGCTGCCGCTGCGCGCGCAGGTGGTGGATCAGCAGGCGGCCCTGGCGGGCGCCGGCTGCGTCGCGCCGGGACGCGTCAAGGCCACCTACGGAACGGGCGTGTTCGTGCTGGCCCACGTGGGCAGCGAGGTGCCCGAGCCGGCTGGCGGCCTCTTGCCCACGGTGGCCTGGTCGCTCGACGGGCGCGTGGAATACGCGCTCGACGGCGGGATCTTTGCGGCCGGCTCGATGCTCGAGTGGATGTGCCGCGAGCTGGGAATGGCGCCGAACCCCGCGGCCCTCACCGAGCTCGCTCGCGAGGCCGAGAGCAGCGGCGGCACGCGCGTACTGCCTGCCCTGGCCGGCCTCGGTGCGCCCTGGTGGCGCCCCGACGCCCGCGCGGTGCTGGCGGGCATGCACAGCGGCACGAAGCGGGCCGAGGTGGCGCTGGCCGCGCTCGAGAGCATCGCCTGGCGCGTGGCCGACGTCGTCGCGGCGGTACGCGAGAGCGTGGACGTGCGGAGCCTCCGCGTGGACGGAGGGCTGACCAACGAGCCGCTGCTGCTGCAGCTCCAGACCGACGCGATAGGCGCGCCGGTGGAGGCCGCCGGGGCCGACGCGACGGTGCTGGGCGCCGCGGCTCTGGCCGCCGTGGGCTCGGGCGCCATCGAGTCGCTGGAGGCGGCCGCCGAGCTGCTACCCGTGGATCGCCGCGTGGAGCCGCGCCGCGACGACGCCTGGCGCACGGCCGCGCACGAGCGCTGGCGCTCGTTCGTGGCCGCCGCCGCGGAGCTTCGCTCGGACTAGGCCGGTGCCGTCGCCGTGGGCGGCTGCTCCGGCTCGTCGATCTCCTTGACGCCCATGCCCTCGTCGAACTCGATCGTCCGGATCGGGCCCTTGTAGCTGTTCTTCGCGCCCAGCACCCATCCCAGGATGATCCCGATCAGGACGATCCCGACCACCAGCGGCGTGTAGTTGAACGCGTTCCAGTCGAAGTCGGACTCCCACGGCACGCCGGTGCTGAAGAAGGGCAGGTTGAAGACGATCACCATCAGGATCACCCACACGACGGCGATCGGGTTCAGCCACCTCCACTTCGTCCCGAGGTTCCATGAGCCCTGCTGGAACGACTCGCCGGCGCGCCAGCGCAGGTACACCGGCGCCACGTAGGCGATGTAGAGCCCGATCGTGCCGATCGAGGTGACCGCGAAGAAGGCGACCGGGGGAACGATGGCCCCCTTGCCCGGCAGCGCCGGGATGGTGAGTATGAGCGCGAACAGGACGCTGCCGAGCACGGCGTTCACCGGCACGCCCCTGGCGTTCACCTTGCTCCACAGCCGCCAGCCCGGCGTGGCGCGGTCGCGCGAGAACGCGAAGAACGTGCGCGAGCAGCTGGTGACGCAGGCCATGCCGCAGAAGAGCTGCCCGATCGACGCGATCAGGATGATGATCTCCGCCCAGTTCTGGTTCATGTCGGCGGACGTGAACACCGAGATCGAGGTGCCGGCTGCCGCGTTGATGGCCTTGACGTTGGTTGCGGCGAACGTAATCGCCAGCAGCAGGAACCAGCCGATCACCGCCGACGAGGCGACGGACTGCCAGATGCCCTTGGCAGCCGCCTGCTCCGCCTCCCTGGTCTCCTCGGCCACGTGCGCCGAGGCGTCGTAGCCGGTGATCGTGTACATGGTCAGCAGGAACCCGGTCGGCAGGATGTACCACCAGTACATGCCCATCGAGAAGCCGGAGTTGTTGATCCGCTGCGTGAACACGAAGTCCGCGCTCTGATGCTTGCCGGGAGCGAGGATCAGGATGCCGATGATGATCGCCACCCCGACCACGTGCCAGCCAACCGAGATGTTGCTGAACAGCGCCACCAGGTGCGACGAGTAGATGTTGATCAGGGCGTGCAGGATCAGGATCAGCACGTATACCCAGAAGACCTCGGCCAGCACGTGCGCCTTGTCGGCGAAGTTCACGAAGCCGAGATCCCAGCCCCACAGGCCGAACAGGCTGGTCAGGAAGAACGAGCACACGTAGTCCACCGAAGCGACGATGGCAATCAGCCCGACCACGTTGAACCAGCCGGTGAACCACGACCAGCCCGCGCCCCCGAGCTTGTGCGCCCACCAGTAGGGGCCTCCGGCGGTCGGGAAGGCCGAGGCGAGCTCCGACATGCTGAAGGCGACCGTCAAGATGATGAGGGCTATGACCGGCCAGCCGATCGAGATGGCGATCGGGCCGCCGAAGTTCCACGCCTGCCCGTAGACCGTGAAGCAGCCCGCGAGCACAGAGATGATCGAGAACGAGATCGCGAAGTTCGAGAACTTCGACCAGCCGCGAACCAGCTCCTGCTTGTAGCCAAGCTCGGCGAGTTTTTCCTCGTCCCGGCTTTGCCCTCCACCCTCAGCGGTCATGCAAGCCCCTTCCTCGTGTTGCCACGGGAGACCAAATGGTGTGATGATCCGACCTTCGGATGGCGCGACTGTAAGCCACGTGCAGGACGAACGCAAGCTCATCCCGGAGCTGGCTGAGGCGGTGGCCCGCCTGTCCGCTCTGCTGGGCCCGACGGAGGGCGTGGTGCAGGCGCTCGACGGCGGCATCACCAACCGCAACTTCAAGGTCAGCTTCGGTGGCGACGACTACGTCGTGCGGCTGCCCGGAAAGGACACCGGCAAGCTCGGCATCGACCGCGACACCGAGTGCAGCGCCAACACCGAGGCCGCGAAGCTGGGCATCGCGCCGAAGGTGGCCGCGATGCTGCACGACCCGCCCTGCCTCGTGACCTGCTTCGTGGAGGCGCGCCAGATGGAGATCGCCGAGCTGCAGGAGCCGGACGTGCTCGAGTACGTGGCACGCTCGCTTCGGGCTTTCCACGACTCCGGAGCCTCGCTCGCGACCGAGTTCGACTCCTTCCGCGTGGTGGAGGAGTACGCCGCCACCGCGGAGCAGAATTCGGTCGTGCTGCCCGACGGGTACTCGCAGGCGCTCGAGCGAGCCGGGGCGATCGAGCGCGCCCTGGAGGGCGCCGAGCACGCGCCCGTACCGTGCCATGACGACCTGCTCGCCGCGAACTTCCTGAACGAGGACGGCCGCGTGCTGATCGTGGACTGGGAGTACGCCGGCATGGGCGACCGCTACTTCGACCTCGGCAACTTCGCGGTGAACAACGAGCTCAGCGAGGACGGCGAGTCGCGGCTGCTCGAGGCCTACTTCGGCGAGCCGGCGGACGCGCGCCGCCGCGCCACGCTGCGCCTGATGCGCTTCATGTCGGACTTCCGCGAGGCCATGTGGGGAGTCGTGCAGAGCGGCATCTCAGACCTCGACTTCGACTTCGACGGCTACGCAAGCCAGCACTTCGGGCGCCTGGCCGAGACCGGACGCGACCCGCGCTTCGAAGGCTGGCTCGAGGAGGCGCGTGGCGGCTCTGCGTGAGCTGCCCGACTCAGCGCGCTGCGTGATCATCGGCGGCGGGGTGGGCGGCACGTCGATCGCCTACCACCTCGCCCGGCTCGGCTTCGGCGACGTGCTGCTGCTGGAGCGCAACCAGCTCACCTCCGGCTCCACGTTCCACTCGGCCGGGCTGGTGGGTCAGCTGCGCGGCTCGGTGTCGCTGACGAAGATGATGATGTACTCGGTCGAGCTCTACCGCGAGCTCGGAACCGAGTCGGAGTTCGACCCGGGCTGGACCGAATGTGGGGGCGTGCGGCTGGCCTCGAGCGAGCAGCGCATGGAGGAGCTGCGCCGCCAGGCGGGCTGGGCCAAGACCTTCGGGCTGCCGATGGAGCTGGTCTCGCCGGAGGAGGCCAGGGAGCTGTTCCCGCTCATGTCCACCGACGGCGTGGTGGGCGGCGCCTGGCTGCCCACGGACGGCTACCTCGACCCGTCGCAGCTGACCTACGCGCTGGCGGACGGCGCGCGGCGGGCCGGTGCCCAGATCCTCACCTCCACGCGCGTGACCGGCATCGACGTCCGTGACGGGCGCGTCCGCGGCGTGCGAACCGAGCGCGGCGACGTCGAGGCGGAGGTGGTGGTGAACGCCGCGGGCATGTTCGCGGCGGAGGTCGGGCGGCTGGCTGGCGTGCGCGTGCCGGTGATCCCGATGTCGCACGAGTACATCGTCACCCAGCCGTTCCGGGAGCGCGACCCGGCGAATCCGCTGCCCACGCTGCGCGACCCCGACCTGCTCGTGTACTTCCGCGAGGAGGGCGGCGGCCTGGTGATGGGCGGCTACGAGCGCCCGGCCGCGCCGGCCTTCCTCGCCTCCGGCGAGAACGGCTTCGAGCGCATCCCGCCCGACTTCAACGGCCGCCTGCTGGACGACGACTGGGACCGCTTCGAGGAGATCGTGGCCAACTCGCGCACGCGGGTTCCGCAGATGGAGGATGTGCTGGTCACGCGGATGATCAACGGCCCCGAGGGCTTCACCCCCGACAACGAGTTCTGCCTTGGAGAGACCGAGGTGCGCGGGCTGTTCGTGGCCGCCGGCTTCTGCGCCCACGGCCTGGCGGGCGCCGGCGGGGTGGGGCGCGCGATGGCCGAGTGGATCGCCGAGGGCGAGCCCGGCCTCGACCTGTGGCAGATGGACATCAGGCGCTTCGGCCCCCACTACCGCTCGCCGTCCTACACGCTCAAGCGGGTCCGCGAGACCTATGAGACCTACTACGACATCAAGTACCCGAACTACGAGCGCCAGGCCGGCCGGCCGCTGCGCAGCTCGCCGGCGAACGCCTGGCACCGCGAGCACGACGCCGCCTTCGGGGAGAAGTCCGGCTGGGAGCGGGTCAACTGGTACGAGTCGAACGCAGCCGACGGCGAGGAGGCGCTGCGCCCGCGCGGCTGGGCCGGCCAGATCTGGTCGCCGGCGATCGGGGCCGAGCACGAAGCCTGCCGTCAGCGCGCGGCCATCTTCGACGAGAGCTCGTTCGCCAAGCTCGAGATCACGGGGCCGGGCGCGGCTGATCTGCTGGAGCGCCTCTGCGACAACCGCGTGGCGCGCGAGGCCGGGAAGATCACCTACACGCAGATGCTGAACCAGCGCGGCGGCATCGAGTGCGACTTCACCGTGGCCAGGCTCGGCGAGGAGAGCTTCTCGATCGTCACGGGCACGGCCTTCGGCAACCACGACCGCGAGTGGATCCGGCGCCATCTGACCGAGGGCGGCGGCGTGCAGGTGCGCGACGTGACCTCGGCGTTCGCGTGCTTCGGCATCTGGGGGCCGCGCTCGCGCGACATCCTGCAGCCGCTCACGCCGCAGGACCTGGGCAACGACGCGTTCCCCTACATGAGCCTGCGCGAGATCACCGTGGGCGACGTGCCCGTGCGCGCGCTGCGCGTGACCTACGTGGGCGAGCTGGGCTGGGAGCTCTACTGCCCCACCGAGTACGGCGTGGGCCTATGGCGCGCGCTCTGGGAGGCCGGCGAGCCGCACGGCATGATGGCCGGCGGCTACCGGGCCATCGACTCGATGCGGCTGGAGAAGGGCTTCCGGGTCTGGGGCGCCGACATCACCCCGGACGAGACGCCCTACGAGGGCGGCGTGGGCTTCTGCGTGAAGCTCGACAAGGAGGGCGGCTTCGTGGGCCGCGACGCCCTGGCCGAGGCGAAGGAGCGCGGCCCGCGCTTCCGGCTGCGCTGCCTGGCCCTCGACGACCCGCGCTCGGTCGCGCTGGGCAACGAGCCCGTCCGGATCGACGGGGAGGTCGCCGGGCGCGTGACCACCGGCGGCTACGGCTACACGGTGGGCCACTCGATCGCCTACGCCTACCTGCCGCCGGACCGCGCCGAGGAAGGCAGGCAGGTCGAGGTGGAGATCTTCGGCCGTTGGATTTCCGGCACGGTCGCGGCCGAGCCGCTGCTCGACCCCGATGGGGATCGGGTACGCGCCTAGCGTGAGCGAAGCCCCATACGACGAGGCCTTCGAGGAGGACCGCAGCCCGCGCCCGCACTACGCCGAGCTGCTGCGCCAGCTGGACCCGGAGCGCGCGGCCGCCGAGCTGAAGCGCCGCCTGAGCGAGCGCTCGGTCACCTTCGGCGCCTCCTCCGACGGGATGTTCGCGCTGGATCCGGTGCCGCGGCTCCTGACCGGCGGGGAGTGGGCGGAGCTGCAGGTGGGCATCGAGCAGCGGCTGCGGGCAATGGAGGCCTTCGTGGCCGACGTGTACGGCGATGGGCGCGTGTTCGCCGCGGGCGTGATCGAGCGGGAGCTGGTGGAGGGCTCGCCCCACTACGAGCCGGCCATGCGCGGCGCCGAGCCGCCGCGCTGGGTCTCGATCGCGGGGCTCGACGTGGTCCGCACGCCCGACGGGCGCTTCGTGGTGATCGAGGACCAGCTGCGCATGCCCTCGGGTCTGGCCTACGCGGTGGTCGCGCGCGAGCTGATGGGCGGGCTGCTGCCGCAGGAGCCGCCGGGCGGCGACCTGCCGCTCGCATTCGGCGAGCTGGGGTCGGCGCTCCAGGACGCGGCGCCCAGTGGGGTCGACGACCCCCAGCTGGTCACGCTTTGCGAGGGCCCAGAGGCGGCCGCCTGGTGGGAGCACGAGCGGATGGCGCGCGAGCTGTGCGCCCCGGCCGTGACGCTGGCTGACCTGGAGCACCGCGACGGGCGCCTCGTGGCCTGGCTCGACGGCCGCGTGCGGGCGGTCGACGTGGTCTACCACCGCACCGACGAGGACCGCTTCACCGGC
>DAIMGB010000020.1:7914-11546 GCA_036724195.1 Thermoleophilaceae bacterium | reverse complement strand
CGCGCCGGCCGCGCCGGCCGCGCCGGTCGCGCCCGTGGCGCCGCGCCGAAGGGTGCCGAACTTCAAGTCCGACGAGCTGAGGGAGCGGTTCTTGACCTTCGAACCGGTCACGGCGTTGGCCTTGAGCTGGGCGTTGCCGACGCTGTTGCTCGGCAACGTGGCGGCGGCGTACGAGACCCCGCCGAGCGCGATGAACAGCGCGGCGTAGGCGACGATCGTGCCGTGCTTCGGACGGCGAAGACGCATGGGCAGCAATTCCTCCAAAAACCGGGGACGGGTGGTGCGGCATCCTAGCCACGGTTCCGGAGGCCCGCCCGCAAGGATCCCCTCGTGCCCGGCTTGACATACCAGCTGGTATTCGGATACCGTTGGGTATGAGCCTGCCGCCAGGCCCCCCGTATCCCCGCGCCGTGCAGACGGTCGGCTGGATGAGCCGCCCGGGCCCGTTCATGGAGCGCTGCCGCGACCGCTACGGCGACACGTTCACGCTGCGCATCGCCCAGCAGGGCGAGTGGGTTCTCGTCTCGCACCCCGACGACGTCAAGACCGTGTTCACCGGCGACCCGAACATCCTGCGCGCCGGGGAGGGCAACGCCGTGCTCGGTCCGCTGCTCGGCGACAGCTCGGTGCTGCTGCTCGACGAGCCCGACCACATGCGCCAGCGCAAGCTCCTCCTGCCGCCGTTCCACGGCGAGCGGATGCAGCGCTACCGCGAGCTCATGACCGAGGTCGCCGAGCGCGAGCTCGAGTCCTGGCCGATCGGCGAGCCCCTCTCGCTGTGGCCGCGCATGCAGGCAATCACCCTCGAGATCATCATGCGCACCGTCTTCGGCGTGCAGGAGGGCGAGCGGCTCGACCGCCTGCGGACGGGGCTGCGCAACATGCTCGACTGGACCACGCGACCGTCGCGGCTCGTCGCACTCGCCGTCCTGGGGCCCGTGCGCATGCGGCGGCTCGGCCTGCTGCGGCAGGCGATCGAGCCCGTCAACGAGCTCATCTACGCCGAGCTCCACGACCGGCGCGACGCCCCCGACCTCGCCGAGCGCGACGACATCCTCTCCCTGCTGCTCGCGGCCCGCCACGAGGACGGTTCGGCGATGGGCGACGAGGAGCTGCGCGACGAGCTCATGACGCTGCTCGTCGCCGGCCACGAGACGACGGCGACGTCGCTCGCGTGGGCGATCGAGCGCCTGCTGCGCCAGCCGGACAAGCTGGAGCGGCTGCGCGACGACGAGGAGTACGTCGATGCCGTCGTCAAGGAGACGCTGCGCCTTCGTCCCGTCCTGCCTCTCGTCGCGCGCCGCCTGGCCGAGCCGATGGAGATCGCCGGCCACGAGCTGCCCGCGGGCGCGATCGTCACGCCGTCCATCTACCTCATGCACCGCCGCGAGGACATCTACCCCGAGCCGCGAGCCTTCCGCCCCGAGCGCTTCCTGGAGCAGCCGGCCGGCACATACACGTGGATCCCGTTCGGCGGCGGCGTCCGGCGCTGCCTGGGCGCGAGCTGCGCGCTGTTCGAGATGCAGGTCGTCCTGTCCGTCGTCGCCCGCCGGCTGCAGTTGCGCGCCTCGCGGCCCGAGGCCGAGCGGATCACCCGCCGGGCGATCACCCTCGTCCCCGAGCGCGGGACCGAGGTCGTCGTGGAAGGAGCGGCCGCCTGATGACCCGCCTCACGCGCAAGGAGAAGCAGGCGCACACACGCAGGTGCCTGATGGAGTCAGCCGCGAAGGTGTTCTCGCGCCGCGGGCTCGCGCAGTCCTCCATCGACGAGGTCGCCGAGACCGCGGGCTACACGAAGGGCGCCTTCTACGCGAACTTCGCCAACAAGGAGGAGCTCTTCCTGGCGATGCTCGACGAGCGCTTCGCGAAGCGCATCGAGCAGATCGAGTCGCTCGCGAACTCCGCTGCTGCCCCGCTCGACCGCGCGCGTCGCGCCGGCGAGGACTTCACGAGCTTCGTGAAGTCCGACCCCGAGTGGGAGCGGCTGTTCTTCGAGTTCGCCGCGCACGCGGCTCGCAACGAGGACTTCCGCGTCGAGCTGGTCACGCGGTACCGCGCCCTGCGCAAGGCGATCGCGGGGGTCCTCGGCGACCATGCGAAGGAGGCGGGCATGAAGCCGCCGTTCCCCTCGGAGACCATCGCGCTGATGACCTTTGCGATGGCCAACGGCGCCGCGCTGGAGCACCTGCTCGAGCCCGACGACATCCCCGACGACCTGTTCTCGTCGATGCTGATCGTGTTCTTCGCGGGACTGAAGGCGCTGTCGGGCATTGAAGTCGAGCCGTTGCGCGACGTCCCCACCCCCGCATAGGCTGCGGCCCCATGCGCGCCTCCAACCACGCCGCGCGGCTCGCCGCCGTGTGCGGCCTGCTCGCCGTCCTGCTCTACCTCGTCTCGCTGCCGATCGCCCACTTCAGCGATGTGCCGAAGTCCAGTGACTCGGCCGCCGCGGTCGCCGCGTTCTTCGGCGCCCACCGCTCGGGCGTGCTCGTCGCGTTCCTCATGAACGGGATCGCCTGGGGTGTGCTCATGCCGGTGTTCCTCGCGGGCCTGCGCGCGCTCCTTCCCGGCGTCGACGACGAGAGCAACTTCCTGTCACTGGTGATGTGGGGCACGGGACTGATCGTGGTCGGGCTCGTGCTGGTCACGATCCTGCTGCTGGGCGTCCTGGCCTTCCGCGCGCCGTCGCTGGACCCCCGCGACGCGCGCTCCTTCTACGACGCGTTCGCGATCTGCGGCAACCTGTCCGCGGCGCCCACGGTCGCCTTCCTGTTGGCGTTCGCTGGGCTCGTGCGCCGGGTCGGCGGGCTCCCGGCATGGACCGTGTGGGTCGCCGTCGCGTCGGCGATCGCCCATGCACTGGCCTTCGCCTCCGTCGCGCGCACAGGCGTCTTTCGCCCCACCGACCTCTTCAGCGTCCTCGCGCCGCTGACCTTCCAGGTCTTCCTGGTCTCGGTCTCGGTCGCGCTGCTGCGCGGGCGCGCTGCGTCGTCCCCGGCAGCGCCCTCCCCCGCGGCGATCTAGCCCAGCAGCGATCTAGTCCAGCGGCAACAGCCGGGTCGCCGCGGCCTTCCAGGTCGCGATCGCGCGGTCGCCGGGGGCCAGGCCGAGCCGGTGCACGGAGTCAGCGGCGACCTCCGCGGCCAGCGGCTGGGGCGCCGCGAGCCCGACGCGCGCACGGTTGCCCACGACGGTGACCGAGAGGATCTCCACCTTCAGCCGGTTGCGTGCGCTCCCGGTCGCCCCCGCACCGGCTGGCTCGAGGGCTATCTCCCACGGGTGGATGCTCACCGCGACGGGGCCGGTTGCCGCCTCGGTGGACACGGCCAGGCCGCCACCGTCCAGGTCGACCTCGGTCAGGCCGCCCTCCCCCGCCCGCGCGCGACCGGTCAACACGACGGCCCCGGTGAAGTCCGCTACGAAGGGCGACGCGGGCTGTGCGGCCAGCGCGCTGGCGGTGCCGCGCTGAACGATGCGCCCGCCCTCCATCACCGCCACGTCGTCGCCCAGCAGCGCGGCCTCGGCGAAGTCGTGCGTGACCAGCACAGCGGGCACGCCGGTCTCGCGCAGCCTCGCCGCCAGCTCGCGCGCGCCCGCCGCCCGCGTGCGCGGATCGAGGGCGGCGAGGGGCT
>DAIMGB010000020.1:0-7904 GCA_036724195.1 Thermoleophilaceae bacterium | reverse complement strand
CCCGCTGGCGCTGCCCGTTCGACAGCGACGCCGGACGGCGGTCCGCCAGCTCGGCGATGCCGAAGCGGCCCAGCAGGTCGTCGGCCCGGGCGCGGCGCTCGGCCCGCGGCAGGGCGCGCAGCCCGTAGGCGACGTTGCGCCAGACCGGCAGGTGCCCGAACAGGGCGTGGTCGGCGAAGACGTATCCGCAGCGCCGGCGCTCGGCGGCCACGTCCACCCCGTGCTCGCTGTCGGCCCAGACCGCGTCGCCACAGCTCACGCGTCCGCGGTCGGGGCGCTCGAGCCCCGCGACCAGGCGCAACGCTGTCGTCTTGCCGGCGCCGCTCGGCCCGGCGAGCGCGAGGCAGCGCCCGGGCGCGACGTCGAAGGCGGCGGCGAGCGCGAAGCCGCCGCGCCGCAGCTCGAGGTCAGCGCGCAGCACCGGCCAGCACCGGCGTGCGCGCAAAGAGGCGCACGGTCAGCAGCAGCGCGCCGGACACGCAGACGAGCACCGCCGACAGCGCGAGGGCGCCCGTGAAGTCCGTGGCAAAGCGGTCGTAGATGGCCAGCGGCACGGTCTGGGTCACGCCGCGGAACGAGCCGGCGAACATCAGCGTCGCGCCGAACTCGCCCAGGGCGCGGCCCCACGCCAGCGCGAGGCCCGCGAGCAGCCCGCCGCCCGCCGCGGGGACGCCCACCCGAACGAAGGTCGCCGCCTCCCCTGCCCCCAGCGTGCGCGACGCCTCGAGCCACGTCGGGTCCAGCGCCTCGAACGCGGCCTGGGCCTGACGGACGTAGAACGGCGCCGAGACGAAGACGAGCGCCACGACCACCCCGGCCTTCGCCAGCACGAGCTCCACGCCCGCGTCGGCCAGCGTGCCGCCCAGCAGGCCGCGCGGCCCCAGCGCGGCGAGCAGCCCGATCCCGGCCACGGCCGGAGGCAGAACGAGCGGCAGCTCGATGACGGTGATCGCCAGCGCTCGTCCCGGGAATCGCCGTGTCGCCAGCAGCCACGCCGCGGGAGTGCCGACGACCACGATGATCACGACGGCGATGAGCGTGCACTCCAGGCTCAGCCAGAGCGCGTCGCGGGCCGACGCGTCCCCGAGGCTGGCGACGAGCCGCCCCGGTCCGGTGTCGACGAAGATCGCCACGACGGGCAGCACGAGGAACGTGAGCGCCAGGCCCAGGGCCACCACGAGGAGCGCCCCGAACAGCGAGCGACGCATCAGCGGGGCGGCGGCTCGAAGCCGGCGGCGCGCAGGTCGCGCTGCCCCGCGCCGTGCAGCAGCCCCGCGATGAACCTGCGCGCGGCGGACGGATGCTTCGCGCCGCGCACGACCGCAGCGGCGTAGGCGACCTGGGGCTGAACCGCGGCCGGCAGCCCGATCGCCCGCAGCGCGCCGTGCGCCGCCTGGACGTCGGTGATGTACAGGAACCCCGCGTCGACGGCGCCCTGCGTGAGCTTGCCGACGATGCCGTCGACGCCCGGCTCCTCTGAGCGAACGTTGGCCAGGATCGCGCGCGACCGCGCCGCGCCGAGCTTGCTGATGACAGTGCGCGTGTAGGCGCCGATCGGCACGCTCGGCGCTCCGACGGCCAGCGTGACGCCGGGCCGTGCGAGGTCGCCGAGCGAGCGGACCTTCTTCGAGGCGCTTGGCACCGCGAGGACGAGCCGGTTGCCGGCGAAGACCACGGGCCGCTGCACCAGCCCCGCCGCGAACAGCGCAGCGGGCAGCTTCGTGTTGGCCGAGGCGAAGACGTCAGGGCGCACGCCCTGGCGGATCTGCGCCGCGATCTGGTCCGATCCCAGGAAGGAAACGCGCACCCGCGCGGCCGCGAAGTCGCCGGCGTAGCGCGTGAACGCCGCCTTCAGCGATGTGGCGGCCGACACGAGCAGCGGCTGCTTGTTGCCTCCACCGCTCGAGCCGCACCCAGCGGCGAGCATCGCGACCACGGCGAGGAGGGCGGCGAGCGCGCGCCTCAGGTCCCGATCGGGCACGCACCGAGTCTTGCATAGGCGCGTGCCCATGCAAGACCTCGGTGCGGCGACTCAGACCGCGGTGGGAATCGCGGCCTGCTGCGCCGGCAGGGCTCGCAGGCCCTCAGCGGTACGCGGATCGGCGGTGCCGTTCAGCGTCAGTCGCGTGCCCGAGGAGCCGTCGCCGTCGAAGCGGACGGTGAAGCGGAAGACGCTCTGCATGAAGCCCTTGAACAGCAGGGCGAAGCCCAGGCTGAGGATGATCATCAGCTTCTGGGGCCAGTCGAGGTACGTGCGCTCGAAGGTGAGCGAGTTGTACGACTCGTCCTCGAGGTTGTAGCCGCCATGGCGGACCGCCTCCGGTGGTGACGCCCTCCACTGCGCCATCGCCTGATCGGGCGGTACCGCAACGGTCCAGTGCAGGTCGATCTCGTCGGCCATTCGTCGCCCCTAGACGTCGCCGAGGATCTCGGCCTTCTTGGCCTCGAACTCGTCGTTGTCGATGAGGCCGGAGTCCTTCATCTGCGTGAGCTTCCGCAGCCGCTCGGCCGGGTCCTCGCTGGCCCGCTTGGCCTGCGCGTCGCGCACGGCCTGGTCGGCCGCCGCGCCGTACGTCGCGTTCATGCCCTGCATGACGGCGGCCATGTCGCCACCGGCGGCGGAGATGTTCGCCTTCTGCGCGTCCCACTGCACGGCGATCCGCTGCGGGTCGCTCTGGAGGACCTTGATCGGCACCTCCATGCCGACGGTGATCGCCGCCTGCATGCGCGTCGTCGGGTACACGTACTGCACGCGGTAGGGCTCGCCCTGCGGAGGGTGGACGTCGATCGGGATCGCCATCGCGAAGCGGTCGCCCGCGACGGGCTCGGGGAAGCCCTGGACGATGCCCTTGGCGGGCACGCCGTCCTTCAGGACCTCGCGCTCGCCGCGGTCGTCGGCCATCTTGCCGATGTCCTTGAACGCGCCGCGGATCGACGGCATGCCGCCGTGCTCCTTGCCCAGCTGCTGTACGTCACGAACGCCTTTGAAAAAACCCATGAGGGTGGTGCTCCTTTCCTACCAGCCGTAGATGAGTGCTGAAGTGGGGGAATCGGGGTCGTACTTGACGGTGATCGCCGCGCCCTCGGCAATGCCCTCCAGCTGGGCGGGCAGCATCGCCTGCGAGATCGTCGTCTGGTACGGGTCGCCGCCGGCAGGCTTGATCGAGACGTCGAACTCGACCTGCTGGCTGCCGCCCATCTGGCTCGCGCCGGGACGGATCGCGTGGACGACGCCTGGCGCCTCGACGCCCGACTGGGCCAGCTTGTTGGCCAGCTGCGCGTACGCCGCCTGGCCCGCCATGCCGCCGCCGCCCATCATGTCCGACAACCCGCCACCACCGCTCGGCGCGGCGGTCGCAGCACTGGCTGCCGACTGCTGAGCGTCCTTGATGCTCTTGAACAGGCCCACGAGGTTCCTTTCGATCGCTCGCACTTAGAAGCTGGTGCGACACTAGGCCGCGGGGTGCCCGAGTGCCAGTGTCAAATCGGTCTCAGGCGAATCGCGCTCGTTGCTGCCGTCGCCATTGCGGTGAGCCCCCTCGCGGCGGCCCGAGCGCAGACACCAGCTGGTCCAGGCCGGTCGCCTCTCGCTCGACCAGCGCCTCAGCGACTTCTATCCGGCGCTTCCCAACGCGTCGCAGATCACCATCCGCGAGCTGCTCGACCACACGAGCGGGCTGGGCGAGCCGCAGCGCGTACGCAGGCGCACCGTCGTGCCCGCCAGGTTGATGAGCGCCTCGTGGACGAATGCGCTCATACGAACCGCACGCCGGGTGTCACCGAGAGGTCCATCATGTCCCACAGCCGGCGCAATGTGGGAGACGCCCCGCGCAGGTCGAGCCGCGCGCTCGAGCGAGCGATGGCGAGCAGCGCGTGGTGGTCGACGAACTCAGCCTCGCTCAGATCGAGCACGACCGGCTCGGGCTCGCCGACCCGGGCGAGAATGCGCTGGAACATCGGTGCCGAAAAAGCATCCACTTCACCGATCAGCTTTACCTCGTTGCCGTCCCCGAAGACCTGGAACGGCACCGGTCCACGGTCGTCGTGGAACAGAGCGTGACTGGCGAGCAGCTCCTGCGCGGCCTCCTCGCCGATGGTCGAGCGGTGGTAGGCGCAGAATGCCGCGAGCGGGTTGCCGCGGCCCATGTACCGCTCGGCGACGTGCTCCCAGCTCGCGCACTCGGCGTGCCCGGCAGCCCTCGCGACGAGTGGAGTGCCCTCGGCGAGCACGCGGATCCCGGCGTAGCCCTCGGTCACCGCCTGCTGCGCCATCGCGTCGTACGCGGCGAGCTGGGCATCCGGGTCCAGCACGCGGCACCCGGGGTAGGTCTTGCCCAGCTCCACGAGCTCCAGCACCCCGGCGTCGATCAGCCGGTCGACGCCGCTCAGCAGCTGCACGTCCTCGCGAAGCTGCTCCGGGGGCCGATCGGCGCTGTAGAACAGCCGCTGGTTGAGCCGCAGGCCGTCCGACAGCCACTCGAGCCCAGGCCCGAGGAAGGCGTCCGGGCCGTCGTACACCCAGCAGAGGTGATCGCTGAGACCGAGGCCCGCGACGGAGTCGACACTTCCGTGCCGCCGCATCGCCACATGTTACGGCCGATCCGGGCCTGCGGCCCGCTCCCCGGGGGGACGGCGTCGGTCAGGAGATGATCATGGACGGGACCCACGATCCGGGTCGTGGGTCCGGACCTACGAGCGGGCGCGACGCTGGCGGTGGCCGCGGGCGTCTGCGCAGGTTGCGGGATGACCGGCTCGTCCGCGCCGCGCGCCCGAACGCAGCCGCCGGGCCCGGTCCGCGCCGGCACGGCGGCAGCACGTACTACTCGGGCCCGCGACCGCTGTCATAGGGGAGACGTGGGGCCCCGCTGCGGCGGGGCCCTGCGTCTCATCGCAACCGGCTCGGCGCCGCGGCGCCACTTACTCGCCAGGCGGGTCGAGGTGGGCCGCGATCCACACGCGATATGGCCGAAGGAAGTCTCGGGCCGCGTCGTGCACGAGTATCGCCGCGCGATGCACGTCGCCCGCGGGAGTTTGAACGTAGCCGTGTTCGATCCTCGTCCGTGCGTCTTGCGCCTGCTCGAGCCGTCGGCAGAGGCTGCGATTGATGATGCCCTCGTCGCGCAAGGCCTCAAACGCCTGTGCAGCCTGCGACCCCCCGTCTCTTATCGGCGAACGCGACACCTCGGCGAGCTTCACTCCAGCCTGCGCGAGTTCAGCGACGTAGTTCTGCACCCGGCCAACGGCGCGCTCAACCGCCTGGACCCGGTTGTACGCCTCCATGTCGTCAGTGGTGTCGAACGCCTTCTTGAACTCCTGCAAGTCGAAGTTGCCGCCGAACCACGCCATGGCGGCCTCGAGAGCCGCGTACTGGCGAGGGAAGTCCTCGAGGTGCCGAACGATCTCGCGCCGCCACCGTTGCCGGTCCACCTTGCGAGGTGCTCCATCGCTCATCCTTGTGCGCCAAGCAGCCGGTCAATCCCAGCTAGAGCTGCCTCCGCCCGCTGCGCTTCATACCGGCGACCGCGCTCCCGCAGAGTGGCCTCGCGCGGGCCCAAGCGCGGCCACAGCCCCTCGCGATCGACGAGCACTCGCCCATTCGAGGCGACATCGGCGAGAAAGGACGGCTCGGCCTCGGCGTCCTGAAGCCGGACAACGTCAACGCGGCGACCGACGATCTCAGTGAGCTTGGCGCCAAGCTCGACGATCCGTTCCAAGCTCGCGTCACGCACGTGAACAAGGATGTCGACGTCGCTGGCCGACGTATCAGTCCCCCTTGCCGCCGACCCAAACAGGAGCGCGAAGCGGACGTTCGGTTCGGTGCGCAGCGCAGTCCGCAATGCGGAGATCAGCGGCCAGGAACGTCGAATGTACCCGCGCTCGGACAACGACAGCCGCAGTTTCCGCGGACTCGGCCTGGTCCCACGGAGGCTGCCCTCGTTGACCGCTCGTCGCAGCGTTCTCTCGCTCACCCCCACTTCCTCGGCGAGCAGCGTCAATTCCGCCATGTGTCCATTGTAGCCTATCTGTGTGTCCGTTCCAGAGGAATCTCTGACTGGGTGCCAGGGCGTGCTTCGCGAAGCGCTTGCGACCGCAACGCCGCCGCCCCGATCGCCGAGGCGAACCCAGCGCCCGAGACGTCAACGCCGACGGGGCCCAGGCCGTGACGGAGGGAAAGCTTGCCGACAGGGCCGTCACCAGCGCCAAGATCGCCAGCAGCGCGGTCGGCACCGGACAGCTTGCAGCGGGCGAGCGCTCGGAGGGGTTCTCCAAGACGACTCTGGGCGGTGGCGGTACCTCGCTTGGAGCGACTGAGTCCACGGTGGCTTCGCTGAGCCTTCCGGCCGGCGGCCACTATCTGGTCACCGCTGAGACGGGCATCGCTGGCGCCGGCGCGGTCAACACGGCCGCCGTCTGCTCGCTTCGCGACGACGGCGCCGACATCGCGGTGGGCGGACGGACCGCTCTCGCATCCGGTCAGATCAGCGGCAGCATCACGCTGACCGGGGTCTCGGACGGCGGCACGGTGAACCTCGTGTGCAGTGCGGCCGCGGCTGCGACAACAATCTCAAAGAACCAGGTCATTACCGCGACCAGGGTCAATTCCGTTACGCAGTAGGCACCGGAGGAGACGATCGGAAGTTCCGGGCGGACGTTCGTCCAGCGCCCGATGGCCAGACCCGGACTCGAACCGGCTCTGGCACGGAGTCGTCCCTGGAACGCCGAAAGCCTCCCGAAGGAGGCTTTCAATCGCCCTACGTCACCCGGAGGGACATAGCGGGGGCCCGCTTCGTCGCAGGGGGTGACACGCGCCGGGTGAACCGCGCTGTCGCGTCTCGTCCGAAGCGATACCGGGCTGGGTTGCCCGGAGCGGCAGCGCAGCCGCTTGCGAGGGTATGACTCACCCCTGGTAGGCGTGGCAGCCGTTCTCGGGCACGTTGGACGCGAAGTCGTTCGGCGGCGGGCCATTGACGTAGTAGGTCCCTGCCTTGATGGCGGGGTTGTTGATGTAATTCGGCGGCAACGCGCCCAACATGCCGTGGAGTCGGCGGAGGTTGCGCTGCTCCTGCGAGGCCGCGATGTGCACGATGTTGATGTAGACGGCGTAGATCCCCTTGACGTTGACGTAGCCGGCGTTCTTTACGGCGTGCTCGGCGCAGAGCAGTTGCTGTGACCCACCGTGACCGAGCCTGGTCGCCGAGATGCCTGTCAGGTGGTGGTAGGTGAAGAAGTCACCCGAGTGCCAGTTGCTGTTGGCCTCCTCGAGCAGTGGATACACATCCGAGTAGGGCTGGCAGGTGGGCGCCCAGCCGATGTACGGACGGCCGAACCAGAGGCCGTCGATGGTGCCGACAGAGATGGAGGGGACGCCCGGCTCCGCCACGCTCAGCGGCGGATCTGCTGGCCCAGTGCCGGACGACGACCACGTCGCCGGCCCCCCCGGATCACAGGGTCCCCGCTGGGCTGGCTGGCCGTGCTCATCGACCCACTTCGGATAGGCAAGCTCGAAGAGAGTCCCGTTCGCCACGCCCCGTTCGGAATGCAGGACAGAGTGGTTGTAGCGCGCAAGGCCGTACGCGCTGCCCTGCCACAGATAGGCGTAGCTTCCCTCTTCGTAGTCGCCGTGGGCGGGGTCGCTCTGGCCGTAGTCCGCCAAGACGTAGCCGTAGACGTCGGCGCTCACGCGAAAGCAGCAGACCTCCCGGGCGACAGACGCCGACGGCAGAATCGCTGAAGCTGCGAGCATCACCGCGACGGTAAGCGTGAGTCCGACCACCCTCCCGATCACCCGAGGCACGCAGCGATGATACGCGCCCCCCGACAACCCCCGCAAGTCAGCCGCCAATGAAGAAAAGCCCCCTGGCGAGAGGGGGCTTTCGACTCATCCCTACGGTCACCCGTAGGGA
>DAIMGB010000019.1:5996-11663 GCA_036724195.1 Thermoleophilaceae bacterium | reverse complement strand
ACGAGACGGGCTTTCACCACCCCGAGCGGCCGGACCGGATCCGCGCCATCGAGGCCGAGCTCGAGCGCCGCGACTGGCTCGGATGGGGGCGGCGCGAGGCGCCGGCCGCCGAGCTGGAGCAGATCGTGGCCGTGCACTCGCAGTCGCACGTGGACACGGTGCGCGAGATGAGCCGCCGCGGCGGCGCGTTCGACCTGGACACGCCGGTCAGCCCTGGCTCGTACGACGCCGCGCTCCACGCGGCCGGCGGGGCGGTGGCGCTGGTGGAGGAGCTGATTCGGGGCGAGGCGCCCACGGGCTTCTCGGTGGCCAGGCCGCCCGGCCACCACGCCGAGCGCGCCCGGGCGATGGGCTTCTGCCTGTTCAACAACGTGGCAGTGGCCGCGCGTCACGCGCTCGACTCACTCGGCGTAGAGCGCGTTCTGGTGCTCGACCCCGACGTGCACCACGGCAACGGCACCAACGCGATCTTCCACGCCTCGCCGGAGGTGCTGTTCGCGAGCATCCACCAGTGGCCGTTCTACCCGGGCACGGGGGCGCTCGAGGACGTGGGCGAGGGGGAGGGCGAGGGCTACTCGATCAACCTGCCGGTGCCGGCGCGAACTGGCGGCGACACCGTGCTCTCACTGGTCGAGCACGTCGTCGCGCCGGCGGCACGCGAGTTCCGGCCCGGGCTGATCCTGCTGTCAGCGGGCTTCGACGCGCATCGCGACGACCCGGTGGGCGGCTGCCTGCTCGAGACCGGGGACTACGCGGAGCTGGCCCGCGCGCTGCGGGCACTGGGCGACGAGCTGGGCGCTCCGGTGGGGGCCGTGCTGGAGGGGGGCTACGACCTGGACGCGCTGGCCGCGTCGGTGGCGGCCACGATGGAGGCCCTCGCGGAAGGGGGCGAGCCGCGCTCGGTGCCCGCCGACGAGCTCACGCTGGCGGAGGCTGAGAGGGTGCGCCGCCACTGGGCGCTGTAGGTATGTAGCGGGTGTAGGCGCCGGGGTAGCGGGTGCGCAGGTTGGCGGCGTCGGTGAGGGCGCCGGCCTGGTCGGGGTGCACGCCCGAGAACACGAGCCACAGGGTGCCCAGGTCGGGGCGCTCCGTCGGCGAGATCACGCCGGCGTCCACACCGGCTTCCTCCAGGCTCTGCGCGTAGTTCTGAGCGCTGCCGCGGTCGCCGGTGCCGAGCAGCACGACGGTCCAGCCGGCCTTGGCGGCCGGCCAGGCGCTGGCCGCGGCGGCCAGCTGGTCACGCGCGCGACGCTGCGCCGTGCGCTGGACGGCGTCGGGGCCGGAGGGCGGGGTGGGCGCCGCTGCCGGGGCCCGGGCCGCTGCCGCCGGCGGCTGTCGCGACTCGCCGCCGCCCCCGATGAGCGCCTGCGCGATGAACACGATCGAGATCAGGCCGACCAGCGCGAGCGCGGCCGCCGCGGCGATCACCGGGCGCCCGGCCTGCTGCTTCTGCTCGAGCGCGAGCCGCTCGCCGCAGCCGAGGCAGACGAGCTGGCGCCGCTCCGAGAAGGCCCCGCACTCCGGGCAGCGCTCCCGCCGGCGCGACTGTGCGCGAGCGGAAGCCGAGGCCGCGGCTACGGGCCGTCGGGCCTGCGTTGCTCCAGCCATTGGCGCGCAATTCGCCGTCCGGCCCGCAATTTCCTCTGCGCGCGCGGCACGAGAGCCTGCGCGGTGCCCGCCCCGGGCGTGGGCGAGGAGGCGGACCACGGCGGCCGTCCCCACGCCGCCGAGAGCTCCGCGGAGCCGTCCGACGGGTCCTCGTCGGAGCGGTCCTCGTCCAGCTCCTCGAGCTCCTCGTCATCGTCGTGCTCGCCGAGCGCCGGATGGCCGGCCGCGTTCAGCGCACTGACCTCGATCGTGTCGCCGAAGTCGGGCTCGCGCATCGGCGGCGCGGGCTCGCCCTCGCGCTTCGCCGCCTCGCTGGCGCCGGCGGCGGCGCCGCAGGCGGGGCAGAAGCGGTCGCGCGAGCCCATCAGCCGGCTGCAGGCCGTGCAGGCGGCCACGAGCCCGCTGGCCGTCAGCTCGGGCAGACCGAGGCCCTCCTCGAGCCCGTCGGCCAGGCCGCGCACCTCTCTGTCCACAGCGCGCAGCTCGATCTCCTTCGCGTGCAGCAGCTCGGGCTCGCTGCGGCCCTGAAGACGCAGCTCGAACACGATCGCGCCGAGGTCGAGCAGCAGCGCCTCGCGCACGCGCTCCTGGCGGTCCAGCCGCCGGCGCAGGCGGCGTCGCTCGAAGGCGCCGGGGCGCCCACCGTCCTCCGCGTCCCGCTGTCGCAGTTCCGTCAGAGCATCCAACGATAGGAAGGCTTCCGGTCGGAAATCAGCGGCTGAGCGCGTCCGCGGCCGCACCGAGGATTCCGTCGCGCCGCCGCTCCATGGGGAAGTCGCGCAGGATCCGCTCGCGCGCCCGGCGCGCGCCGTCGGGGCCCAGCTCGAGTGCCTTGCGCACGCCCTCGGCCACCGCCCCCGGGTCCTGCGAGTCGATCAGCACGCCCGCGTCGCCCACGACCTCCGGCATCGCCGTCACGTCCATCACCACCGGCACGCAGCCCGCCAGCATCGCCTCCGCCACCGCCAGGCCGAAGCCCTCGTGGCGCGAGGCCTGCACGTAGACGGCCGCCCTCCGGTAGGCGGCCAGCAGGTCCTGGTCGGACAGCCAGCCGGTCAGCTCGACGTTGTCGCCGGCGCGCGCCCTCAGCTGCTCCACGGCGTCGTCCAGCCACTTGCCGGCGAGCGTGAAGCGCACGTCGGGCAGCTGCCGCGCCGCCTCCACGAACGGCAGCTGCCCCTTCTGCACGAGCGTCGTGTGGTCGATCGCCCCCACCGTCATCGCCTCGCGCTCCTTCGCCGCGGGGGCTTCGCCGAACGGATCGGGCACGCCGTGGTGCACGACCCGCACGCGCTCCGGCGGGATCGGCGTGTTGCGCTCGATCTCGCTCAGGCTGTAGTTCGAGTTCGTGACCAGCCGCGTGGCGCGGCGCATGATCCAGCGGCTGGCCCAGCGCCTTACGCCGCCCTGCTGGTAGCCGTAGCCGATGTCCGGCATGTTCGCCGTGTCGAAGCCGCCGATGATCATCACCGACGGCTTTCGCAGCAGCGCGGCCAGCGTGACCGGGAAGAAGGTGTGCCAGGAGGCGAACCAGCCGAACACGAGGTCGGCGCGCAGCACCCCGCGAACCACGGCCAGCGGGTTCGGCCAGCGGCCCGGCTGGTAGAGGTCCTCGACCTCGTAGCGCTCGGCGAGGATCTCGCGGTCGATCGCAACGAAGCTCGCCTTTCGGCTGTGCACGTAGAGGACGCGCTGCTTCACGCTTCGGCCACGGCCGGCGCGCGCGCCTCGACGAAGGCGCGGTGCCACTCGGACAGCTCGAGCAGGCAGTAGAGGATGCTCTTGTGGTCCGCGCTCCCGCGGCGGTGCTCGTCCACCAGCCGCCGCGCGGCGCGCGAGTCGATCAGCTCGGATACGGGCTCGCCCTCGCCGTAGCGGCGCTCCACCTCCTCGCCCAGCGACTCGCGCAGCCAGCCGTCGTAGGGGGTCGCGAAGCCGTGCTTGGCGCGGTTGGCGATCTCGGGCGGGAGCAGCCGGCTCATCGCCTCGCGATGGAGCTTCTTGCCGGCCCGCGGGGCGACCCGCATGGAGGCCGGGATGCGCTCCACGAAGCGCATCAGCTCGACGTCGAGGAACGGCACACGCAGCTCGAGGCTCGCCGCCATCGACATCTTGTCGTTGCAGATGAGGATCCCGTCGGGCAGGAACATGTGCGTGTCGAGGTAGAGCGCCTGCTCCAGCAGGTCGCGGTCGCCGACGTCGGCCAGGATCTCGCCCGCCGACGCCAGCCGCTCGCCCTCGGCCGCGTTGCCCTCGCTGCCGGTCAGCTCGGCCCGCTGGGGGTGGTCGGTGATCTCCACCAGGCGGATCAGCCGCTCGGACGGGCCGCGGCCGCCCAGCATGTGGGCCATGCGGCGCGCGCTCGCCGCGCGCGGCAGGATGCGCGCCGCGGCCAGGGCGGGGGCGGCCATCCTCGGCGGAAACAGCTTGAGGCGCGAGAGCACCGCCGCCGCCTGGTGGCGGCCGTAGCCGCCGTGGGGCTCGTCGGCGCCCTGGCCCGCGAGCACGACCTTCACGTCGCGCGCCGCGAAGCGCGACAGCTGCATCAGCGCGCCGGCGGAGGGGATGCCGCAGGGCTCCTCCAGGCGCCGCACGCTTGCCGCCAGCTCCTGTAGGAAGCCGCTCTGCTCCATCGCCGTGTCGTGGTGGTCGGTGCCGAGTGCGCGGGCCGTCTCGGCGGCGGCGGCGCGCTCGTCGAGCTGGGCCCCCGCGCCCGGGAAGCCGATCGTGAAGGTGTGCGGCGGGCTGGCGGAGCGGCGCGCCATCGCGGCGGCCACCGCCGCCGAGTCGACCCCGCCCGACAGCAGCTCGCCGTAGGGCACGTCGGACATCATCTGCCGCTCGACGGCGTCGACGAACTGCTCGGCCAGGGCGTCGGCCAGCTCCTTCTCGCCGCCATCGAGCCGGGCGCCGGGCGCCTCCCGGAAGCGCCTCACGTGGGGCGGCCCGTCCTCGGGGACCACGAGCAGCGAGGCGGCCGGCAGCTTGCTCACGCCCTCGAACAGGGTGCGCGGGGCGGGCACGAAGCGGCAGGCCAGGTAGTGGTCGAGCGCGACCGGATCCACGCGCGCGCGGACGAGACCCGCGTTCAGCAGGGCGCCCACCTCGGAGGCGAGCGCCAGCCGGCGGCCGTCGCGCAGCCAGTACAGCGGCTTGACCCCGAAGTGGTCGCGCGCGGCGACCAGGCGGCGGGCGTTCGCGTCCCAGAGGGCCAGCGCGAAGATGCCGTTCAGCCGCTTGACGAAGTCGAGCCCGTGCTCCTCGTAGGCGTGCACCACGACCTCGCAGTCGGAGCCGGTCGCGAAGCGGTGGCCGCGCGCCTCGAGCTGTGCGCGCAGCTCGCGGTGGTTGTAGATCTCCCCGTTCACGATCGCCGTGACGGCGCCGTCCTCCGAGCTCAGCGGCTGGTCGCCGCCGGCCACGTCGATGATGGCCAGGCGCGTGTGCGCGAGCGTGACCGGGCCGAGCTTCGTCACGCCGTCGCCGTCGGGCCCGCGGTGGCGCAGCGCCTCGACCATCCGCCGCCCCGCCTCGGGGTGGGCGCCCCCGCCGGGGTCGAGGATGGCTCCGATTCCGCACACGCGCGGAATTGTCACAGCCGCGCGTTGAGGCGTCTGTCGCGCGGCCGGATGCTGCCTCCCATCGTCAACGCAACGGGAGGTGGAGATCCATGTATCGCCTGATGGGACGCGGCCACGCGGCCGCTCTGCGACTGCGCCGCGACATGACGGGCCAGGGAACGGTCGAGTACGTCGCGCTGATCCTGCTGGTGGCCCTGGTCATGGCCGGCGTGGTGGCTGCCATGAAGGGCTTCAAGACGGACCAGGGCCAGGAGCTCGGCGACGCGATCATCGGGAAGATCAAGGAGGCGGTGCGGAAGGTGGAGTTCTGAGCCGCATCCGCGGGCGCTGCCGGGGCGCCGGCGCTTACTGCGGCTGGGTGGAAGGGTGCGTGACGACTTAGCCCACCTATGGAGGGGAAACTCGTCGCACACCCTGAGGTGGACCGGGTGCTTGACGATTTTCTTCACCTATGGGAAGAAACTCGTCACGCACCCTC
>DAIMGB010000019.1:2901-5896 GCA_036724195.1 Thermoleophilaceae bacterium | reverse complement strand
GCGCTCTGCGCGAGTCGTTCTCCGCGGGCCTGCGACCATGTTCGGCCGTGACGTCTTCCGAGCGATCGCTTCCGGTCGCCGTCTTCGACTCCGGGGTCGGCGGCCTCACAGTCCTGCACGAGTGCCTCGTGTCGCTTCCGCACGAGGACTTTCTCTACCTGGGCGACACCGCGCGCTTCCCCTACGGCGACCGCGAGCCCGGCCAGTTGCTGGCCTTCGCGCGCGAGCTCGCGGAGATCCTCCTGGCCGAGGGCGCGAAGCTGCTTGTGGTGGCCTGCAACTCGGCGACGGCGGCGGCGCTGCCGTCGCTGCTGGCCGAGCTGGCCGGGCGGGTGCCGGTCGTGGGCGTTGTGCGGCCCGAGTCGCGGCTGGCCGCGAAGGCCACGATCAGCGGGCGCGTCGGGCTGCTCGCCACGCCGGCCACGGTGGAGAGCGGCGCGTACGAGCGCGCCCTCGCCGAGGTCGCCCCGCACGCCGAGCTGCACGCCGTGCCGAGCGCCGAGCTCGCGCCGCTGATCCAGCTCGGTGGCGAGGTCGACGGGCGCGTGGTGGCCTGCGTCGAGGGAGCCTGCCGGCCGCTCAAGGCCGCCGGCGTGGACACCGTGATCCTCGGCTGCACCCACTATCCGCTGGTGCGGCCCGTGCTCCAGCGCGAGCTGGGCCGCGGCGTCTCGATCATCAGCTCGGGCGAGGCGATCGCGGCCGAGGTGGAGGCCGAGCTGCGCGCGGCGGGGCTCGAGAACGACGACGCGCGGAGAGGCACCTACCGCTTCCTCGCCTCGGGTGACCCGACGGCCTTCAGGCGTCTCGGCACCCGCTTCCTGCAGCTGCCGATCGAGGAGGTCGGCCATGTGGAGGTCGAGCTGGGCGGCGTGAGGCGGGCGGCGTGAGCGCCCGCAACGACGGGCGTGGCCCCGGCGACCTGCGCGAGGTCACGATCGAGCCCGGCTTCGTGAGCACCGCCACCGGCTCGGCGCTGATCGCCGCCGGCGGCACGCGCGTGATCTGCACCGCCTCCGTTGAGGAGGAGGTGCCGCGCTGGATGATGGGCAAGGGCCGCGGCTGGGCGACGGCGGAGTACGGGATGCTCCCCGCCTCGACCGGCGATCGCAAGAAGCGCGACGTCACGAAGGGCCGGCCCGACGGGCGGACGGTCGAGATCCAGCGGCTGATCGGTCGCTGCCTTCGCGGCGTGATCGACTTCAAGGCGCTCGGGGAGCGCACCGTCTGGGTCGACTGCGACGTGCTGGAGGCCGACGGCGGCACCCGCTGCGCGGCCATCACCGGCGGATACGTGGCGCTCGAGCTGGCGCTGCGCCGCCTGGTCGGGGAGGGCAAGCTCGACCGCGTGCCGCTCACGCAGTCGGTGGCTGCCGTCTCGTGCGGGGTCGTGGGGGGCGTGGCCCTGCTCGACCTCGACTACTCCGAGGACTCGACCGCCGAGGTCGACGCGAACGTGGTCATGACCGGCGACGACGGGCTCGTGGAGGTGCAGGCCACGGCAGAGCGCACGCCGCTCTCGCGAGCCTCGCTGGACGAGCTGCTGGCGCTGGCCGCCGCGGGCATCGAGCGCCTGCGCGGCGCTCAGCAGGACGCCGTCGCCGCCGCCGCGGGCTGAGGCGCCCATGCGGCTGGTGCTGGCGACGAGGAACGAGCACAAGGTTCGCGAGCTTGGCGACCTGATGCGCCCGCACGAGCTCGAGCCGCTGCCCGACAACGTCGAGCTGCCGCCCGAGAGCGGCACCACCTTCAGGGCGAACGCGCTGATCAAGGGCCGGGCAGCCGCCGCGGCCACGGGGATGCCGGCGGTGGCCGACGACTCCGGCATCGAGGCGACGGCGCTGCGCGGCGCGCCCGGCGTGTTCAGCGCCCGCTTCGCCGGCGACGGCGCCAGCGACGAGGAGAACCTGGAGAAGCTTCTGCGCGAGGTGCCGCCGGGCGCCGACCCGGGGCTGGCCTACGTGTGCGTCCTGGCGTACGTGGAGCCGGGCGGCCAGGAGATCGTGGTGGAGGGGCGCTGCGAGGGCCGGCTCACCCACGAACCGCGCGGCCACGGCGGCTTCGGCTACGACCCCGCGTTCGTGCCGGCCGACCGCGATGACGGCCGCACGATGGCCGAGCTCTCGGCCGACGAGAAGCACGCCATCAGCCACCGCGGGCGGGCGGCGAAGCAGCTGCGCGAGCGGCTGAACAGGCTCGAGCCCGGCCTGCCCAGGCTGCGAAACCCGTTCGAGTTCGGCGAGCGCAAGCGGAGACGGCCGCGGTGAGCCACCTCTTCTCCCGGAGCGGGACCGTGAACGCGCCGGGCTCGAGCGGTTCCGCCCCGCCGGCCCCCACGAAGACGCGCGCGGCCGCAGTCTCGATCCTGTCGAACTCGCTGCTGATCGCGCTCAAGCTCGCCGCGGGCCTGATCACCGGCTCGATCGCGATCGTGACCGAGGCGATCCACTCCTCGATCGACCTGCTGGCCTCGGTGATCGCCTTCTTCTCGGTGCGCAAGGCCGACGAGCCGGCCGACGAGTCGCACCCCTACGGCCACCAGAAGGTGGAGAACCTGGCCGCGGCGATCGAGGGCTTGCTGATCCTCGTCGGCGCGGCGGTGATCGTGTTCGAGTCGGGCCGTCGCCTGGCGGCGGGGGCGCAGGTCGAGAAGATCGGCATCGGCATTGCGGTGATCGGCTTCTCCGGCGTCGCCAACCTGGCCGTGTCGACCTATATCTCGCGCAAGGCCCGCGCGACGGACTCCCCGGCGCTCGAGGGCGACGCCGCGCACCTGCGCACCGACGCGGGCACCTCGTTCGCCGTGCTGGCGGCGCTCGTGCTCGTCCAGATCACGGGCATTCAGCAGCTCGACCCGGCGGTCGCGCTGATCGTGGCGGTGGCGATCGTCTACTCGGGCATCCGCATCCTCAACCGCTCCGGGCGGGTGCTGGTGGACGAGGCGCTGCCGCAGGACGAGCTCGACGCGGTGCGCACGGCGATCGAGGCGGCGGCG
>DAIMGB010000019.1:0-2891 GCA_036724195.1 Thermoleophilaceae bacterium | reverse complement strand
GGCAGCCGCCGCTACGTGGACATGCACGTGCAGTTCCGCGACGGCACCACGTTGCAGCGCGCCCACGACGTGACCCACGAGCTGCAGGCCGAGATCAAGCGGCACCTCAGCGGGGCCGACGTGCTGATCCACCTCGAGCCGCAGTCGGCTGCGGACCCGCCCTCAGATCAGGTTCACGGCGGCGGCGGCGCCGACCGCGAGCAGCACGCCTGAGTAGCCCGAGTAGCCCGAGAGGATCAGCAGCAGGGCCGCGATCAGGCAGATCCCGACCGTCACGAGCCATGAGATTCGCGATAGGGGCACCTGAGTATTGTGACCTCGATGGCGGCCGAGACGCTCAAGCCCGAGCAAACACCCGAGCGGCTCTGCACCCTGTCGGCCGACGCGCGCACCGCCGTGCTGCTCGACGCCGCGGGCGCGCTGGCCGCCAGCACCGAGCCCGACGCGGCCCGCGCACAGGAGCTGGCCACGCTCGCGCGCGGGATCTTCGAGGCGGTCGACTCGGGCACCCGCGGCGAGCCCGCGGAGCAGGTCGAGGCACAGGTGCCCGGTGGCGCCGTGTTCGCCTCGCGAACTCCGCGCTGGACGCTCGCGGTGGTCGCGCGGCGCCAGGCGCTGCCCTCGCTGATGCTCTACGACCTTCGCTCGGTCCTGGGCGAGCTCGAGGGCGGCCCGCGGATCGTCAGGCGCGAGGCGGCCGCATGATGAAGGAGAAGAAGGGCGCGCTGGGGCGCGCCAGCGGACTGGCCGGCGGGGTGGCGGCCACCATGCGCCGGATCGCCCGCGACCGCGAGCCGCGCGCGCTGGTGTACGACGCGGCCGGGCACGCGCGCCTGCTCCAGCCAGAGGCACGGGGCCACGCCCGCGTGCTGGAGCTGAGCGAGCGAATGGTCGCGATGGCCGGCGAGCCGCCCGCACCCGCACCCGCACCGAAGGACGAGGCATGACCCTGGTGGACCCCGAGCTGGCCGGCCGCGTGCTCGAGGCCGCGCTGCAGCGCGGCGGCGACCTGGCCGAGCTCTACGCGGAGTCGCGCGAGGGCTTCCGGCTCTCGCTGGACGACAGCAAGGTCGAGCGTCCGGTGGCGGGTCTCGAGCTCGGCGCCTGCGTGCGCGTGGTCGAGGGCGAGGCCAGCTATTACGGCTACGTGGACGGGCTGGCCGAGCCCGACCTGCTGCGGGCCGCGGGCTCGGTGGCCGAGGCCGTGCGTGGCGAGGCCAAGCAGCCCGCGGCGCTCAGCGCCGCGGAGCCGCGCGACGTGCACCCGATCGCCAAGCGCCCTCAGGAGGTGGACGCCTCGACCAAGGCCGATCTGCTGCGCGCCCTCGACGACCGCGCGCGGGCGGCAGGCGACGAGGTCGCCCAGGCGCGCGTGGGCTACGCCGAGGGCCGGCGGCGCGTGCAGGTGTTCAACTCGGACGGCCTGGCGGCTGCCGACGACCGCACCCGGGTGCGGCTCAGCGCGCAGGTCGTGGCCCGCCGCGACGGCCGCGTGGAGACCGGCACGGACACCCGCGGCGGCCACGCCGGCTGGGAGCTGATCGAGACCGACCCCGAGCAGGTGGCCGAGTCGGCTGCGCGCAAGGCGCTCACGATGCTCGACGCCGTGGACGCCCCCACAGGCCGGCTGCCGGTGGTGGTGGGCAACGGCTTCGGCGGCGTGCTGCTGCACGAAGCCGTGGGCCACGGCCTCGAGGCGGACGCCGTGCAGAAGCGGGCAAGCGTGTACGCGGGCAAGCTCGGCGAGCAGGTTGCCGAGCCGTTCGTGACCGCCTACGACGACGGTCTCAAGAGCGGCGAGTGGGGCAGCGACGGCATCGACGACGAGGGCACGCCGACGCGCCGTACCACCGTGATCGAGAACGGCCAGCTCACCGCGTACCTCTACGACCTGTTGCGCGCGCGCAAGGACGGCGTCGAGTCCACCGGCAACGGCCGCCGCGAGAGCTTCCGCTACGTGCCGGTGCCGCGCATGACCAACACCTACTTCGCGCCCGGCGAGGCCAGCCGCGAGGACCTCTTCGCGGGCATCGAGCGCGGGCTGTACGCGGTCTCGTTCGGCGGCGGCCAGGTGGAGCCCGCCACCGGCGACTTCGTGTTCGGCGTGTCCGAGGCCTACCTGATCGAGAACGGTGAGGTGAC
Organism: Thermoleophilaceae bacterium; assembly: GCA_036724195.1. GTDB lineage: Bacteria > Actinomycetota > Thermoleophilia > Solirubrobacterales > Thermoleophilaceae > DATACN01. The sequence goes on along the minus strand of DAIMGB010000019.1, from coordinate 749 downwards.
CGCGCCGGTGCGCGGCGCCACGCTGGTGGGCAACGGGCTGGAGGCGCTCGCGGCCATCGACGCGATCGCGGGCGATCTCGACATCGCCACCGGCTACTGCGGCAAGGCCGGCCAGACCGTGCCCGCCGGCGTCGGGCAGCCGCACGTGCGGATCCGCCAGCTCACGGTGGGGGGGACCGGAGAATGACCGACGGCGAGCTCGAGGCGGCGGCGCGCCGCGCAGTCGAGGCGGCGCTCGCGGCCGGCGCCAGCGACGCCGAGGGGTTCACGGAGAGCGGCGTCAGTCGCAACGTGCAGGTGTACGACGGCGAGGTGGAGAGCCTCAGCGACGCCGGCGGCCGCGGCGTGGGCGTCCGCGCCTTCGCCGAGGGTGGACGCTCCGGCTACGCCTACGGCACCGACCTCAGCGAGGAGGGCGTGGCCAGGGTCGCGCGGGCGGCCTACGAGTCCGCCGCGGTCGCCGACGAGGACGAGTTCGACGGCCTGCCGGAGGAGTCCGGAGAGACCGACGTGGCCGGGCTTCGCTCGGCCGCGTTCGACGACTGGTCCACCGAGCAGAAGGTCGAGCTGGCGCTCCAGGTGGAGCGGGCAGCGCGGGCGGTCGACGGCGTGACGCAGGTGGAGAACGCGGTCTACTCGGACGCCGAGGCCACGGTCGCGCTGGCCAACTCGCGCGGCTTCCAGTCCGGCTACGCGGTCACGGGGGCGTGGTCCTACGCGTCGGCCTTCGCCGGCGAGGGCTCCGACCT
>DAIMGB010000018.1:3948-11709 GCA_036724195.1 Thermoleophilaceae bacterium | reverse complement strand
GCGACTCGGAGCCGAAGGTCGAGTTGGCGTTCTCGTTCTCCAGCAGGATCACGAAGACGTGCTTGACTGGAGGCGTCGCGGCGGCCGCCGGCTGCGATCCTGCAAGGAGACAAACGACGGCAAAAGCGAGCAGCAGAGCGGGGCGGCGCCTCACCGGCGCAGCGTAACCCGGACGCGGACGTCCGGGCGCCGCCGGTACATTTCGTCCGCTCAGCTGTTCTTGTTGTGAATCTGCGGTGCCGAGCGACCTAGTCAAAGAGCTGAGGGAGGTAGAACCTCCCGTCACGCTGCCACGGCGGGACGTTCGCGCGCGCCAGCCGCTCCTCCTGCGCAGCGTCCTGCAGTTCCAGCTGCTTCGCCGCGCCGCTCGCGTCGTGGTGCTCGGCCTGCTCGACGTGGGCGCCGTGTTCGGCGCCATCTGGACCGCGCTCGCGATCAAGACGGCGATCCAGACGCCTGAGGCCCTCAGCATCACCTTCGACCAGGCGAAGGAGTTCGCGCCGCTCGCCTGCCTCGTGACGCTGTTGCTGTTCGCCCGCTCCGGGCTCTACGCGGAACGCGCGCAGCGGCCCGGCTTCTCGCGCATCATCGCGTCGATGTTCCAGGTCACGCTCGTGCTGCTCGTCTACGCGAAGATCGAGGGCCAGCAGTTCTCCTCGTACTACATCTTCTACGGCACGCTGCTCTTCGCGCTGGTCTACCTGACCGCGTTCCGCTGGGCCTTCGAGAAGGTGAGCGGCTGGATCCTGCGCGCCGCGGGCTACCGCCGCCGCGCCGTGCTGGTGGGCGCCGGCGCGAACATCGAGGCCGTCTCGCACGCCCTGCGCGACAGCTCGGAGATCGAGCCCTACGGATTCATCTCGCGGCGCGAGGGAGCGATGCACCTCGGCCTGCGCGACTTCCGCTCGCTCGAGCAGCTCGAACGCCACTTCGACACGATCGACGAGGTGCTGATCACCGACCCCGACTTCCCGCAGTCGGAGGCCGTCGAGCTGGTCGATCGCTGCCACCGCCAGGGAGTGCGCGTGCGGGTGGCGCCCTCGACGATGGAGATCCTGATGGAGCGGGTGGAGTTCGTGCCCGGCCAGGCGCTGCCGCTCTTCGAGCTGAAGCCGCCGGTGTTCGAGGGCATCGACTTCGTGATCAAGCGCCTCTTCGACCTCGTGGGCGCGCTGCTCCTCCTGATCGTGCTCTCGCCGCTGCTCCTGCTGACCGCGCTCGCGATTCGCCTGACCTCGCGCGGCCCGGTGCTGTTCCACTCCACCCGGCCGGGCATCGGCGGGCTGCCGTTCGAGTGCCTGAAGTTCCGCACGATGGTGAACGACGCCGAGCATCGCCAGGGCGAGCTGGAGCCGCGCAACGAGCTCGAGGGGGCGCTGTTCAAGATCCGTGAGGACCCGCGCGTGACGCAGGTCGGGCGCTTCCTGCGGCGCTGGTCGCTCGACGAGCTCCCCCAGCTGCTGAACGTGCTGCGTGGCGACATGTCGCTTGTGGGCCCGCGCCCGCTGCCCCAGCGCGACTACGAGCGGCTCGAGGACTGGCACCGCAAGCGCTACCTGGTGCTGCCTGGCATGACCGGGCTGTGGCAGGTGTCCGGCCGCTCGGAGCTCGACTTCGACGAGCTGGTGCGGCTCGACTTCCTCTACCTCGAGCGCTGGTCGGTCTTCCTTGACCTCACGATCCTCTTAAAGACGCTGCCGGCTGTGGCGCGCGCCAGAGGCGCGTGGTGAGCCCACCCGCGTCCCTGACCGCCGCTTGAGGCAGTTGGGCTAACCGCGGCCACACGCGCCCCTACGCCACCGGGCTAGGGCTCGCCGCACCCTAGGCCAGGGGTCTAGGGTTCTCCGCACCCTCGCCCGTTCGCGTCGGGGGCGCGGGGCAACGCGGGGGACGCGGCTTGCCTGGGGCGGTCGCTCAGATCGCGATTGATTATTATGGAGCCCTACCGCCCGAACAACCTGCTCGACCGTGTTACGAGCGAGGCGACGCTCGCCGTGCACTACGAGCAGGAGCAGCGGCGCGAGCGGGAGCTGCTCGGCCGGCGGCTCGCGATTGCGGGTGGCGAGGTGCTCTCCGTGGGCTGCGGCTGGCATCCGGGCCGCCACCTCTTCCCGGCGCCGGAGTGGCGCATGACGGGAGTCGAGCTGGACGGCGCGGTGGTGGAGCTGCTCGTGGAGGAGAGCGCCCTCGATGCTGGGGTGGCCGGACGCGCCGGCGAGCTCCCCTTCGGGGACGGCTCCTTCGATGTGGTGCTTTATCGACTCGTGCTGCACCACATCGCCTACCAGGGGCCGCTGCGGCCGGTGTTCGAGGAGGCTCGCCGCCTGCTGCGCCCGGGCGGCGCGCTGGTGGCCGTCGAGCCCGGCCTCTGGCACCCGGTCGGCCTGGGCCTGGCGCTGGCCAACCGCGCCGGCCTGGGCAACCTCGCGCACGGCACGCCCGACGACATCCCGTTGTCGCCGCGCTCGCTCGTCGCTGAGGCGCGTGCGGCGGGGCTCGATCCCGAGCTGCACGCGGTCACCTACGGCTGGCGGCGCCTGCCCGCGCCCGCGCAGCGGCTGGTGCAGCGCCTCGACGGCTCCGGCTCCCGGCCGCGTGCCGCCTCGCTCGGGCACACCCTGATGCTGATCGCCCGCCGATGACCAGCCGCTACGACGACGAGCTCTGGGAGCTGGTGCCGGAGGAGCCCGGCCCCCCGCCGCGCACGCTCGTGGAGTTCGTGCGCTCGCTGGAGTCCGCCGGGAATGCGCTCGACCTGGGCTGCGGCGACGGCCGCCTCGGGGCAGAGCTGCGCGCCGACCGGCTGGTCGCGGCCGACGTGTCGGCCGTCGCTCTTGCCCGGGCCCGCACCCGGCTGCCCGGAGCCGAGCTTGTGGAGCTCGAGCCCGACGCGCCGCTGCCGCTTGGCGACTCCGAGTTCGACCTCGTGCTGCTGGCCGAGACGATCGAGCACGTGCGCGACGTGCAGCTGCTGCTGTCGGAGCTGCGGCGCGTGCTGCGGCCCGGCGGCCGGGTGGCGATCACCACCCCCGCGCACGGACGCCTGACCGGCCTGGCGATCCTGGCGCGCGGCTTCGAGCCCGGCTTCGACCCGCTCTCGCCCCACCTGCGCTTCCTTACGCGCCGCTCGCTGGCGGCGCTGCTGGACGGGCTTGGCTTCGAGGTGCGCTCGCTCGAACGCCGCGCGGGCAAGCTGCTCGCGCTGGCCACGCGCTAGCGGCCGGCGGCCTTCTCCTGCTTCGCGCGCAGCGCGGCCCTCGCCTCCAGGAAGAGCTGGCGGCCGGGCTGGGAGCGCGGGTCCAGGTAGAGCGCGCCCTCGACGGTGTCGAGCGCGGCGGCAGGGTCGTCGCGGGTGCCCAGCTGGAAGCCCGCGAGGTTCAGCCACGTCTCGGGCTCCCCGGGGAAGCTCAGCACCGCGCGCTCGAGCGCCGTCTGCGCGGCCGGCAGGTCCCCGGCCTTGGCCTCGAGCGCTCCCTTGACCACGAACGGCTCCGGCGTGAGCGGGTTGGCCTTGGCCGCGTTGTCGGCCTCGGCGCGCGCCTGGGCCGTGTGGCCGGCGGCGCTCAGCGACTGGGCGCGATTCGAGTCGCGGTCCGAGGCCTCGGGCAGCCAGCTGGCCCAGGCGAACAGCAGGGCGCACACCACGATCCCGATCGCCAGCAGGATGCGGTCGAAGCCCGGCCTTTCCAGCCGCCCGCCCCAGAGCGCGCGCCGCTTGCCTCCGGGGGAGGCGGACGCGGGCACGCCGGCGAGGCTGGGCCCGGCGCCGGCGAGCGCGCCCACCGGGCCGCGGGCGGCCACGAAGCCGGCGGCAGTGAGCGCCAGCACGGCCGGCCCGGGGACGAACCAGGTCCAGTCGATGATCGACTGGAGGCCGAACACGATCGGCACGAGCGTCAGCCCGACGAGCGCGATGCGCTCGGAGTCCCAGTCGCTCCGCCGGGCGCGCTCACGGAAGCGGCGCAGGCCCGGCGTGAGGCCGGAGGTGCGCACGGCCGCCGCCAGCCAGGCGGCCAGCAGGGCGAGCGATGCGGCCAGGCCCAGGAGGCCAGTGTCGGCGAGGGTCTGCGGCACGAAGCCGTGCGCGTGGCGCGACACGGCGTCGTCGGTGCGGAAGCGCAGCCGTGCGACGGCGAAGGTGCCCGAGCCGGTGCCGAGCTCCGAGCGCTCGCTGAAGATCTTTCCGGCCTCGCGCCAGTACTTGCCGCGCGTGCTGGAGGCGGCGGTCAGGCGAGCGGCGCCCTCGCCGGGAGCCACGTCGCTGGCGCTGGTCAGCTCGTCGACCCGATCGTTGAAGGTGCCGCCGAGGCCGCGCTGGGAGAAGGCGACGGAGGTGAACAACGCCAGCGGCACCAGGCAGGCGGCCGCCACGGCCACCAGGCCGACGCGCCGCCGCAGGCGCACCGAGGGCGCCTGGCGGGACAGCCCGACGTTCACCGCGAAGCCGACGGCCAGCAGCACGACCGCCGTGAGCAGCAGGAACAGGCCGAACTCACCGGCCACGCTCTCCTTGGCCGCCAGCGATTGGAGGCTCTTCGAGAACGGGTCCTTCGACAGCGCCCAGGCCGAGACCGGAGCGGCGGCGATCGCGGGCAGCAGCGCCACCGGCAGGCTGCGCAGCCGCAGCGGCACGATCAGGAACCAGAGCGCGGCGCCCACGAGCGCCGCCCCCAGGGCGCCGCGCGACTGCGTGAGCAGGATGGCCACGACGGCCATCCCGAGGGCCGGGTAGGCCAGCGCGCGGCCGGCCGGGCTGCCGCTGCGGCGGGCGCCCAGCCAGAGCGCGCCGGGCACGACCATGGCGGCGGTCGTGCCTACGGCGTTCCAGTAGCCGAACGGCTCGCCGAGGCGGTTCGAGAGTTCGTCGGGCGCCAGCGAGCCGGGCCAGATGCGCGTGGCGAGCGAGTAGACCACCACCGCCGTGGCGGCGAAGAGCACGCCCTTCAGCACCACCGGAGCGGCGCGCGGCGCCAGCCGCGCGCCCGCCACCGCCGCCGCGAAGGCGGCCAGGTAGGCCAGCATCCGGCCGGCTTCGACGTATGAGAGGTCCGGCGCTATCGACCAGGTGATCGAGAACGCGGTGACCGCGGCAAGCAGCGTGAAGGCCATGAGCGAGGCGCCGCCGTAGAGCGGGCCACGCGGGGCGAACAGCACGGCCGCTGCCACGATCCCACCGCAGAGCACGATGAGCACGACCTCGGTGATGCTCGTCCGGCCGAGCTGGGTGCCGCCCCCGGCCCCGAAGGCGACGCCCGCCAGGACGACGCCTATGAGGAGCGGGCTAGCGGCGGTGTAGGCGCGGGAACCGGACACGCGGCAGGCTGATCCTCGACAGGAGCGGGATGCGGCTGGCGAATGCGGGCGCGCGGCGCTTCAGCACGGCCAGGCCGCCGAGGATGGCCAGCAGTCCGGCGGCGATGATGCCGAGCAGCAGTGGCAGCGGCATGCCGTTGTTGGCGCTGGCCAGGTTGAAGAGCCCGTTGCCCCCGGGCTGGACGCTCTTTCCGCCCACGCTGACCTGCGGCTTGTGGCCCTTCTGCTTATCGAGCGCGGCGGCGTCGTTGGCCTTCACCGCGGCCTCGTGCTTGCTGCTGTGGTTGGCGGCCGTGGCTGCGCTGCCGCCCGAGTGCCCGCCGCCACCGCGGCCCTTGCCCTTGTCGACGCCCGCGTTCAGCGCTGCCGCGATCAGCTCGCGGCAGTTGCCGTATTCGTTGATGTCGGTGGGCAGGTTGTTCTGGGCGTTCTGCAGGTCCTTCCGCGAGTGCTTGCGGTCGAGGTGGCTGTTGTCCTGGCAGTCCTTGACCACGTCGAAGGGGCTGGCCTGCGCGACGGCAGGCAGCGCCACCAGCAGCAGCGACATGCAGACGATCAGCTTGGAAGCAATGCGAAACACGGCGGGAATTCCTCCTCGGAGGACGGGTACATCGGAGCGCGGCCCGACTGTAAGCCTGGCAATAGGAGAGGACGACCCCTCGTCCATCCAGGGGCCCGAAGGCGCCTCTCGTGCCGTCGGGGGAGGCTAGCAAGAGCGTTTGTGAACGTGTCGTAAGGCATCGCTCCTACCGAATCCCCACCCTCCTGACAAAGTTGCGGTGGCATGCCGCGCTGCGCCATCCTGCCGCCCGTTCCCGTGCCCTACAGGGAGCCGCTTTTCGCCCGGCTGGCGGCCCGCGAGAAGCTCGCGATCGAGGTGATCTATCAGGCGGGCAAAGGGGCGGGCTGGGACCAGCGGGCCGACTGGTTTCCCGAGAATCACGCCTATCCGGCCAGCTCGCTTCGCGCCTGGCAGCGGACGCGGCCGGGGCGCTCGCCGATCGCCGTGCCGCGCGGGCTGGGGCGGGCCCTTCGGCGATTCGACCCCGCCTGCGTGGTCAGCTGGGAGTACGGCCCCACCACCATGCGCGCGCTCGGCTGGTGCATGCCGCGGCGGCGGCCGCTGGTCGTGTTCAGCGAGCTCACGCCGCATTCCGACGCCGAACTGTCGCCGGCGCGGTTGCGGCTGCACCGGGTGCTGGGGCGGCGCGTGGCCGGCTTCGTGGTGGCCAGCTCGGCGGGACGGCGGCGGCTCGAGGCGATGGGTGTCGACCCGGCGCGGATCGAGGTGGCGCTGCAGAGCGCGGACGTCGAGCGCTTCAAGGCCGCCGCGCGGCCGCTGCGCGAGGAGGGCCCGGTGCGCGTGCTGGCGGTGGGGCGCCTGGTGCCCGACAAGAACCTCGGCACGCTGATCGAGGCCTTCGCCGAGGTTGGCTTCGAGCCCGGCGAGGCGGAGTTGGAGCTGTGCGGCAGCGGCCCGCTCGAGGAGGAGTTGCGCGAGCTGGCGGGGCGGGTCGGCGCGCCGGTGCGCTTCAGCGGGTACGCCGCGCCCGCCGAGCTGCCCGACGTCTACGCGCGGGCCGGCGCGCTGGCCCTGGTCAGCGCCTACGAGCCGTTTGGCGTGATCGTGCGCGAGGCCGCCGCGGCCGGGCTCCCAGTGATCTGCACCCGCACGGCCGGGGCAGCCGGCGACCTGGCGGTGGAGGGCGAGAACGCGCTGCTCGTGGATCCCGGCGACCGCGCGCAGATCGCCGACGCACTGCGGCGGCTGGTGCGCGACGCGCCGCTGCGCCGGCGGCTGGCAGAGGGCAGCCGGGCGGTCACCGAGCGCCACCCGCCCGAGGCCGACGCCGAGGCCTTCGAGCGCGCCGTGCTGCGCGCGCTCAGCGCAGCAGAGCGGGAATGACGTCGCTCGCGACCCGGCTCGCGAGCGCCTGCGGGCTGTAGGCGGCGAGCCTCATCGCGGCGTCGCGGCGGTAGCGATCGACGCGCTCGGGCGGCAGCGCGAACGCGTTGCGCAGCGCCTCGGCCAGGGCGGCCGGGTCGAGCGTCTCCGCCGCCAGGCTCGGCTCCAGCTCGCGGGCGAGCGCCAGCGCCTCGTAAGCGCCGCCGGAGGGCACGGTGGCCAGCAGCGCGCCGTCGGCAAGCGCCTCGAGCTGGGCCTGGCCGAAGTCCTCCCAGCGCGCCGAAGCGGCGAACACCTGCGCAGCCCGCATGGCCGCCCTGAACTCGTCGCCCGGCGCCATCCCCCGCCACTCCACCGTCCCGGGCTCCGGCACCCCGGTGCGCTCGAGGTGGCGCCGGGCGCGCTCGGGCTCGATGCCGAACACCGCCAAGCGCGCGCCCTCGACGTGGGCCAGGCGCCACGCGGCACACAGCACGTCGAGCCCCTTCGCCTTCGGGTCGGGCACATAGGCCACGGCCACCCGCTCGCGCGGCAGCGGCGGG